>JBDKTO010000046.1 GCA_039680175.1 Veillonellales bacterium
TTCTAAAACTAAATGACATTTTTTCTTAAGCTTTCTGGCGCGCAATATGAAATTTTATACATAATTTTATAAAGTGCTTTTTCCAGAAATAAATGCGGAAAATTCCGAGACTATTTGCGCGCTTATACTTGCAGTTTATACGATGCCGAAACTTTTCGATACATATGAACAAGAAGATAATTACCATATATAAAGGAAAAGTATGTATAAACTAAATTTACCCAATACCACGGACCTTTAACAAGAATGGCTATAGAAAATATATTTCTCATTTCCATCTCAATTGCTTTGTAAAACAAATGATGCAATCCGTTGGTATAGTGTAAGAGAAAAGTCATTACCGGAATAAAAAATAAACCCGCAATCAGCGGACGGGTTAAAAATCTTTCATTTCCGGTGTATTCCAAGACCAACATCAGCCACAATGCAGGGAAAAACGATACGCCGATGTACTCAATTTTTAACCAAAATATTATGTCTTTAATCGTCTCGCTCGTTATTTCAAAAGCATATCCGATTGAGTAGAAGGATATTGCGACGATTAAGGCAATATACGCTCTAGCACCAATACTTTCCCGCCGATGACAGTATGCATAGAAAGCCAAAAACAAGTTCATAATGCTGGCCAGAATTAATAAACCTGTATAGTATGAATACATATTGCCAGAACCTCTCATTACTCCCATAATCGCCCTCATTGTAACATAATAGTACAATCTTTACTATCCTGAAGTCCCAGAATTTTAGATCGAGGCAAGGAATACTTTTTAACTTCCCTGCCGCAAGTTAAATTTAGCCCGGTATATCCATCCCTAGGTTTTAGGCTGATCAGCATTATTGGCAAGACCGTGAAACTATACTGCCGACTTTGGCCAAACAAAAGCTTCGCATAACCTGCGAAGGCTTGTTTTCAATGATATTCGATTAGCCTATGCTTTGCTCATAGAAAAAATAGGACAGATGGAAGAATAGCTTCTTCCATCTGTCCTTTATGTTTTAAGCTTTTTATTCGACAACTCCGCCTAACATCCTAATACGAGACTTAGCAATATCGATAGCAACTTTATCTTGTGAAGTTGAGATTAATTGCTTGTATAAAGCGATTGCATCGCTATATTTTTGCTGTTTCTCTAAGGCTGAACCTTTCCAAAAATAAGGGCTTGAAGATTTTGGGTCTAGTTCGATTGCTTTATCAAAATCTTGAATTGCCAGATCGTATTGGCCTCTTTTAATATATAAGCATCCGCGATTAAGATAAGGAGCAAAGTAATGCGGGTCGATGCTTATGGCTTTATTATAATCATCAAAAGCGAGATCGTATTGCGCTTTTTTGATGTCATATATATATCCACGAGCAACGTAGGCAGCGGCATAGTTAGGGTTAATCTCAGTGGCCTTTGTATAATCACTAATAGCAGAATCATACTGGGTTTGTTGATAGTAAGCATTTCCGCGCTTAAAATAAGCGATCGCGTCATTGGGATTATTAGAAATAGCTTGAGTCCATACAACGATTTGATCAGTAGGACCAATATCCTGCGCAGATACAAATCCTAATGAAAATAGAAAAACAAAACAAAAAGCGATTAATACATGTTTAATCACAAAACCACATCCTTTAACGTGTTTTTAAAATAATATTCTATTTTTTTCAAAGTATTCGTTTGTTTTCCAATGGTTTTCAAAGATAGTACTAGAGTGGCTGGAGCTTTTTCACGACACTCATCACCAGCATAAGGTAGGTCATCGGAAATATAGTCCGTGTACTGCCTTATTTTTAATGATCAAAATGCTATGCTCCGTATATCCGATTATTAACTCCCGATTACGGAATTGATCCGGTTACAAAAAAGGGAACCGGAATCCAGGCTGGCTTTTAAGACGTCTATCAATTATAAAAATTGTATCAACCTGCGCATTGTCTCATGGATAGGACACATTAAGCTGCACACAATATTACATAATAAAAGCCCTCGCATAACCTGCGAAGGCTTGATTT
>JBDKTO010000047.1 GCA_039680175.1 Veillonellales bacterium
TTGTTCGGCTGATTTTTGGATTGCTGGCCAAGCATCAGCTTTACTCTCAAAGTGGAGTAAGCCAAGCTTAACATTCCCATATATTACCTTTTCTTTTCGGCTATGGAAAAGGCTTATTAAGTGTACGCTCTTTTCAGAATTCGTTTACAATTCTTTATTTTTTCGGGCTTGACATATTACCAGATTGCTATACTGAAGTTTCTTGTAATAATAAACGAAGGGCCATGTTGGCTTGGTGGCCGGCGCAGACCATAACGCGCGGCGCCATAAGTCCCTGCCCCGGCTGTGCGGCGGTGCTGCCGTCGCCGCACAGATAAAAGTGGTCGGTAATTTTGCGGGTAATAATGGCATTGCTGCTGCCGTAGCCGGCCATGCCGGAGGCGGCGACAATAAATTTGTCGGGAAATGCGGCAGTCACTGTATTCACGAGCATCGCTTTGGCCGCCGGGGTGTCAAAGGCTTCACAGATAATGGAATCTTCGGCGAGCAGCTCGGGAATATTTTTTTCCGTAAGGCGAAGGGTTTCGGCTGTTACGCTCACAAAGGGATTAGTTTCATAAATTTCTTCGGCCAGGGCACGGGCTTTTGGCAGGCCCAGGTGTTTAATCTTGTAGGCTTGGCGGTTTAGATTGCTTGGTTCTACTACGTCAAAGTCCAGGAGATGAAGATGGCCGATACCGGTACGGGCCAGCATGATGGCAATGTTGGAACCTAATCCGCCGAGACCGGCAATGGCGATGCGGCCCTCCTTTACTTTTTTATGTACCTGCGGCGTATGGCGGGAACAGAGCATTTGCTCAAAGGCGTCTTGGCCGGGAAGCGTCCCTTTTTTAAAACAAAAAATTTCGTCCCCTTCATGCAGAGGAAAGTCCTCTGTCGCAGCATAGCCGTTGAGTATGAGAACGCTTGTGGCCGGGTCTGCCTTGAGCTCTGATTGCAAGGAGCTTAGAGAAAGGGCAGAGGTGATAAAGGGTTCTCCGTTTAAGAGAAGCCTCATATCAGCCGCCTCCCACAAAGTTGACAATTTCCACGGTGTCGCCATCGGCCAGCAGGGTGGTTTCATACTTTGTTTTGGGAATGATGGCGCCGTTGTATTCCAGGGCAACGAGGTTGAACTGATAGCCTTCTTGCCGCAGGTAATCGGCAAGGGATAGACCCCCGGCGGGAAGAGAGAACGCTTTTCCGTTGATTTGCAGCATTTGAGCCACTCCTTTCCATAAAAAAAGGTCACACGAAGAGCTACACCGACGGTGGTGTACCCCTTCGTGTGACCTTTGTCGCACTCTATTTACAGAATAGCAAATAAAGGAGAAATCGTCAAGGGAGGCCGCGGGAAAAGATTTAGTTCCACCCCCAGCCAATATCGGCTGCAATCTATACCAGAGTCAGGCTGCAGCATCATCCTTTATATTAAATACGACGAAGCCCATCTCTTAGTTTAATCACCAGGGATGGGCTTCGTTTATTATTGAGCGGCATGAACAATGGACGACAAGTTGCTGTTACCTTTCTTTTCCGACTTCTTCTTTGCCTCTTTTCTCATCTTTTCTTTGTTCTTTGGATTTTTATCTCCCATAACCAAGACCTCCTTTTTGTATAAAACGTCTGCTATGATTAAGGGATTTATTAATGGCTGTATCCTAACAACCTGTTTTTATTATATCACTTTTAGCAATGTTTTCAAAAAAACCATAGTATAGTAATGATAAAATGTTTACAGCGAAAGTGAAATAAAGGCTTCGACGAGGTAGGGATCAAATTGAATGTCGGCATAGTGTTCTAATTCGGCAAGGGCCTGTTCCCGCGTCAGGGCTTTGCGATAGGGGCGATCGCTGGTCATAGCGTCATAGGCGTCGGCAATGGCTATAATGCGGCATTCCAAAGGAATGTCTTCACCGGTTAAACCAAGTGGATAACCGCTTCCGTTCCACCATTCATGATGTTTGAGGATGCCCTGGGCAATGGGGGATAGGTCGTGTGAAGTATGGGCAATCCGGTAACCAATTTCACTATGCCGCTTCATTTCAGCAAACTCTTCGCTGGTTAGGGATTCCGGTTTAAATAGAATGGCATCGGAGATACCAATTTTACCAATATCATGGAATTGAGCCAGCAGCCGTATATCCGATATTTTCTGTTCTGGCAGGCCGATGTGGTCAGCCAGTTTGGCGGCTAAATCCTGCAGGCGCTCCCCGTGTCCTTCGGTTAAAAAATCTCTGGCGGCCAGTGCGCTTTTTAATGTTTCAACAATGGCGCTGCGCGTACTTTGCCGGCGCTGCAGTTTTTCCCGGTACATATAATCATCGGCTTCTTTAAACAGGTCGGTAAGGCTGTCAGTGGGGTCTTTGCTGAATGCCAAACCGATAGAGATACTTAAAGGGAGAAAAGTCAGGTGTTTATCATTGTATCGGGGAATAGCATTTTTGACACGGAGACAGCCCCGTTCGGCAATTTGTCGGGTCGTGTTGGGCAATAAAACGGCGAATTCATCGCCGCCGATGCGGGCAATCACATCACTTTGACGAAAACATTGACGGATAATATCGGCAGCCGCTTTCAACATCTCGTCGCCGATCATGTGTCCAAGGGTATCATTAACAAGTTTAAGTCCGTCAATGTCAAATACAATGACACCAATCGGGAAAAAGCGGGAAGTACTAATGCGATGGGATTCTTCTTCAAAGTAGGCCCGGTTATATAATCCGGTTAGGCGATCATGAAAACTCAAGTATTGCGTGGTATTATATAATTGTGCATTATTAAGGGCAATAGAAGCCAGTTTGGCAAAACCATTTAAAAATTCTGTCTCATCTTTATTGAAGCAATGGCTGTTTTCGGAATAAGCAAGACCAATAACACCAACGACTTCCGAGTTGGAAATCAAGGGGATACCCAGTATTGACTGGATTTCATCAAATTCCGTATCCGCTAAACAACCAGGCCAGTTATGATAGTCATTTACAGTGATGAGTTGACCGGATAACCATACCGTGCCGGCCAACCCTTCAGCTGCCTGGATTTTTTTACCGACTCTATCGGCATAAAGGCCGGTTCCGGCTTTTGTTGTCATTGTCTTGTGAGCGGAATCAACCAGCGCGATAAACCCGTGGGGAGTATCGGCTAAGACGGCCGCGCGAGTAATAATAGCCTCCAACAGGTCGGTTAATTCAAAGCGATTCATTAAGGATAAGGCTGTCTCGTGCAGCGAGGACAGATAACTGTTTTGCCGGCGTATTTTTTTTTCGGCCTGCTTCAGGGCTTCCTGGGAAGCTTTTTGTTGCAGCAAATCAGCCTGGGCGGCAGAATAAAGACGGGCATTGTCCAGAGCAATTGATGCCAATGCTGCGAAGCGGCTTAACAGGGAAATTTCATCTTCACCAAAGGAACGGCTGGTTTCAATATAATCCAGACCAATTACGCCAACTACCTGGGAACCGGATTTCAAGGGAACGCCGATGGCAGAGTGAACCACGTTCAGCATGGAATCAGGTAAACGATGTTCCCATAGCTGATAATCAGCAATTGCTAAGGGAACTCCTTCCTGCCATACTTTGCCGCACAATCCCCAGCCGAGCTGCTGCCGCCGTCCGGCCTTACAGGCGTAAATTCCTACACCAACTTTTATTTCGATTGATTGCTGATCCGGCTCTACCAGATAAATATACCCATGGGGCGTATGGAGCAATTCTCCGGCTCGCTTGACGATGGCGGTTAATAAGTCAGCTAAATTCAGCCGATTCATCAAGCCGAGGGTGGTTTCATGCAATGATGCTAAATACTCGTTTTGACGCTGGATTTTTTCTTTATTTTGTCGTAAAAGTTCTTGAACCCGGATCGTTTTTTCATACCGCTGCTGCCAACTTAGCCCCGAGTCCGACGATTCTATCGTGCCAGCCTGCGAAGGCTTGGCACGGGCTAACTGGGTAAGCAGCCAGTATAATAGAACCGTTGTGATTAAAATATAGATCCAGCCGCTTGGTGTTTTAAACAGCATATCGTTAACCAGATAAAGCAGAAAGCTGTTGACACAAACAAATAAAATGGCAATTCGAAGCGGAGTAAAGATTGCCATAGTAACCCCCATTAATAAATTGAATTTTTCTAAGTTTTTAACGTTGGAAGGGAATCACAGTAAATAACATAATTTTAGTATACCATATAATTCCACAAATGGTACAGAGCCGTTCGGAGTACCCTACTGGTCGATTGTAGGTAAAAATGTTATAATGTTGAACGTTGAATGATGTTGAGTGATATTAAAGGAGTTCTAATTATAAATGAAAAATGTTTACGACCAAGTGCAGGCTTTTTATGAGCAGCATGACGCGGAAGGCCTTGTAATTTTCCAGGAGTGGGTGGAAGGCTTTTTACGGCAAAAAGCCTGGCAGGGTATCAAGGACAAAGAATTGCAGGATTTGTGGCACTCTTTGGCGATGTTTATTGCCTATTTGATTCATTCTGATCATGAAGATTTAGACGATATGGATGCGCAGGAGTATAGCCTAGCCATTGAGTGGCTGTCGGATCAGATGGATGATTTTCAGCTCTCATTGGGAACGGTTCGACAATTTTTTTGCGTACTTTCTGACTTTTATCAGTATTTAATCAGCCGGAAGATCCTTGTCGGTATGGAAGAGTTGAAAAATGCGGCAAGAATCATTGCCGGCGGCAATAAAATAGTTTTGATACGACCCGAATTCAGCGGCGATGAACTTGGAATGTTTGACACGGATCTGGCAACTGTCTTTTCAAAATACCCGACAGATGCAACGGATGCGTTAAGTAAACAGATCAGTGAGACCGTTGAACGACTAATGGCTAAATTGGGGAACTGTTTTCAACAGGAAAATTTTAACGAGGATTTTGATCGCGCCTTGTATTTATATACCGGCCCTTTTGATAGTGTGCCGGCAGATGAACAGGATGAATTTTGGCTGGGCTTTTGGGATTATTTCTTATTTGATTATCATCTGCTGCAGAGCGATAGAACGCCTTTGGCATATTTTGATATCGCTCATCGGGACAGCTTGAATGTGGATGAACGGGAAATTCTTCATAATTTATTGTATGCTGAATTTACCGTGTTTTATATTAGCCGGGTGTTGAATCAGGACTGGGTAGAATGTGTCAATTTGTTTACCGGCAAGACCTTTCAACTTCCTTGCCCGGATTTTGATTATAAAACATTAAAACGGCTCTTGTTTTTTGGCCATATTTTTTCCCAAGGGATGGTTATGATTAATTATGTAACCAGTATTGAGGTAAGTGCCAATCTTAGACGGCGGATTAAAGATGAGGTGGTAAGGCAGACCGCTATTTTTGCGATTCAGAATCCGGGGGCCGGTTTGTCTGATTTCTTTGTTCGTCATGCCCAGGTTGTGAGACACACGATTGATGTGTTGGTGACATTAGCTAAGGTCAATGTTATTTCTGCCGATCAGTTAGAACAAGAACTGCCCCAAGTAGAGGAAAAGCATGCAGTTCATCAAGGGGTTCATGATTTTATTGCCAGTATCGCTTTCCAGTATGGCTTTTCCTTGTTTGACATCGGATTGATTCAGAAAATGTGGTATGATTTTTGTCAGCTTACTAAGGTGACGGTACGTAAACCGGCGGTTTGGGCGGCAGCACTGCTGTATGCTTATTCTCAGGTTAACGGCAGCCGGAATATTGTGGTGGAAAATCTTGCCCGGGATCTAGGGGTTGCCGCATCCAGCGTACACACCAATCGCTCTAAGCTGTTTACTGTTTTAAGACTCAAAAAATTCGATCCACGCTATCTGAACGAAGAAGGGTTTATCTTTCTCATCTTCATGCCATAACGAAAAATATAAATTTGGGAGAGATGATTATGCGTTGTCCATGCGGCGCTGAAGTAGAGCCCGGCAAGGAGAAATGTGCTCAGTGCCAGGCGCTGGAAGCTAAGGTTCAGGTATTAACGCCGGAAGAAAAGCAACAGTTTCAGGGAGTGACGATTGAGCAGGAGGGGGAAAGCATTGGTAAGAATCCGGGGAGTTCTGGCTTTAATTCCGGTTCGCGGATTTATGTAAAACAGGTTTCCTTCGGCTCAGGTACCGGGCTGATGGTAAAATTACTGGTTGGAGCGGTGATTGCCGCGCTCGTTGTATTTATTGCCATGCCGGTGGCGCTGCTGCTGCTTGCCGTTGGCTTTATATGGTTGATCTTACGTTGAGTTTAACCTTTGTTCGCAGTAAAAAAGGCAACCTAATTGCTAGGCTGCCTTTTTACTGTATTGATTTCTGTTGGTGCATTGCTATGACTTAATAACTGTTGTTTTAATTGGTAGTAGCGGGCGGTGAAATAGACGCCGTTTTGGGATTCCCGGTGGTCAAAGCCATACGCTCGCCTGCTGATGGCCAAAACCGGCGGAGCTTGAATTCTTTTTGCAATTCCAATTCCTGAGTATTGTTTCCACCATTTTTCCAAATCAGCAATAAAGCTATCCAGGGTAGGAAACAGTTTGCGTACGATCCCCGGTTCACAGCCGATTTTTTCTTCCAGGACACCTTGCTGATACCAGTATAGAATATCCTCGGGTGTTGCCTTGTTCCAATATTCTATAAAGGAACGGAACAGATAATCATGATAAGGGTAAACCAAAGGATCACCTTTGCCTTCGTCGACAGCCTGCGCCAGGGAGAGTTCGGCGCTGGGTATGATATCGATGGTTTCCTGAGGGATGACGGACCGTTTATATACCTGCGCATTAATATAACGGGCGATATCATATACCTGATACTTCCAGAGATCGGCCAGAGCGGCCAGAAAGCCGGCTTGATCACCGTACAGAGTGGAATAGCCGACAGTCAGTTCAGATTTATTGGCATTACAGGTAAAACCGCCGCCAAAGGCAGCGGCAATTCCCGCCAGGACTCTGGCGGAGCGATCACGGGCCTGGATGTTTTCCGTAATGAATGAAGAAACCTGTAAGAATTCGTTTTTACCGGAGCTTAAGTTATTTACCGTTGCTTCGCTGATTTGTTTAACGGTATAATTCACGACATCCTGGATGGGCATAACAGTATATAAGCAGCCAAGATTATGAGCGAGTTTTGCCGCCAGATCCTTGGTTGTCTGAGAATTAAATACGCTGGGCATATTGACAAGCAGTACATTTTGAGGTCCTAAGACATTGACATAAAGCGCAGCGCTTACAGCCGAATCAATACCGCCGGAAACTCCGATTACGACTTTGTTCATATTGATTGTTTGTAAAAATTTTTCGATTCCATAACGAATAGCCCGGTAAATGCTGCCGATATCGCGGTCGTCAGGAATATCCAATAAAGGCTGCTGTTTTCTGTTTTCCTTTTTCAGGTCTAAATCAATATACTTCAAGGCGGGCTGAAAGGATGGACAATAGTCGATGATTTCACCCTTCCCATTATAAATGGTGCTATAGCCGTCAAAAGTATAAATGGTTTTTCCGTTATTTTGCAGTCCCACATTGTTAACATAGATCAGCGGGACTTCGGATTCCCTAGCCTGTCGGGAAAAAATCCGGTTTCGTTTATTGTTTTTTCCCAGAGTAAAGGGTGAACATGAAATATTAATAAAAAAATTAACCGGTCCGTTGGCTTGAATGGCATGAATCGGTTTGCTGCTGTAATCATCGCTCCAGCCATCTTCACACAATATGCAGCCGAGGGCAAGAGAATGACCGGCGACTTGCAGCCGGACCGGCTGCAACAGTGATTCTACCGATTCTCCCCGTTCGATAGCCAGTTCCCGCAGGCTGAAAAAATGGCGGGTATCATCAAATTCACGGTAGTTGGGCTGAAGCGTTTTGATTCGGAAGGGATAAGGAAAATTATCCGCCCCGTGGAGACATCCCTGATGTGCAGTAAAAAAACCATTGTATTTGCGTACCCGGCCGTCATTATTGGTCTTCTTCCAGTCGATTGCTATATTGCCGAACAAAATAGCGATATCCTTGGATGCAGCAATAATTACCCGGCCATATTCTTCACAATCTTTTAAAAATCCAGGCTGTTCCCAGGTATCACCTAAAAGATAGCCGGGAATAGCCATCTCCGGGAAAATAATCATTTGCGCCTGTTGGCGGCGAGCCCGTTCAATCATTGATAGCATAGTACGACTATTTGCATCGGGTCTGCCAGGAATGACTTCCATTTGACCTAAGGCCACTTTAAGCAAGTGTTGGTCACCTCTCTTACTTCTTCTTATGCAATTATCCTTGTGATTAACATAGCAGTATTCAACAATAGCGTAAGTAAATCCTTTGAAAGATGCGCAAACTTTATTGTGAATTTGAATTTTCGGCTGGCAGGAATTTTTCTTTTTTGTGTGAAGGAGAGATAGCCTGTTATGCCGAATTTCAAAGCTGTACAGATAAGTTATCTTGCGAACTGGGTAGAATGAAATCCAGGGCATGTTCATGAAAATTCAGTAGATAAAAAGCAGGAAAAACTGTAGCAAGAGAAAATTATAGCAATGAGGTGAAGAAGATGGAAAATCTCATTGCTATTTTAGAAAAAATGCCAGACCCAAGA
>JBDKTO010000048.1 GCA_039680175.1 Veillonellales bacterium
CCTTTGCTACAGATCACCAGAATCTATTGTAGCATCAGGAGTTCCAAAATTAAGTAACTAAAATAAAAAATAAGCTTTGTAAGTAAGGCTGGTATCTGCTTACAAAACTTATTATACGAGGAGGAAACAAAATGAAAATTGCTTTTACAGCCCACGGTCAAGATTGCCATTCAACAGTTGATTCTCGCTTTGGTCGTACCCATTATTTCGTTATTTATGATGAAGAAAAAAACGCGTGGACATCCATTCCCAATACACAAAATCTTGAAGCCGCCCATGGGGCTGGCATTCAAGCCGGTCAAAATGTTGCAAAAACCGGAGCAAAGGTACTCATCACCGGCAATGTCGGTCCCAAAGCCTTTAAGGTTTTAGAAACCGAACAAATTGCCATGTACTCTTTCGATAATGAAAATGCAACAGTCGAAGAAACGCTGGCAGCATATCAATCCGGTAAACTAACGACTATCAAGTATGAGAAAATAAAAATGAAAGGTGTTGACAGACTTATGAAAATTGCAATCCCTTTAGTAAATAATAAGCTTTGTACCCATTTCGGCCACTGCGAACAATTTGCCATTGTAACCGTGGAAGGTAATAAAATTGTCAAACGGGAAACCCTGACTCCTCCACCCCATGCACCCGGGGTTATCCCTAATTGGATAGCCGATCAAGGCTGCACAGACATCATTGTAGGTGGAATGGGCGAAGCCGCTCAATCGATTTTAACACAACGAGGTATAAAAGTCTCCTGCGGCGCACCTTCCGATACGCCAGAAAATCTTGTTGCCCTCTATCTTCTCGGCGAGCTTACCGATTCCGGTAACGCCTGCGACCATGATCATGAAGGCCATAACTGCAATCACTAAAAAGCCAACATAAAAAACGCGTATTTAGAAATTCCAGTGATTTTCGAAAAACTTATGTTTTACATTTTCAGAAAACTATCAATTCGCTGATCCTGTGCCTGAGTCTAAATAGCAGTTTAGCGATATCAATTTTACCGACAAATCCCTCATCAAACTTATCCTCCCGAACAAGCTCTGGCCGCAAGGCCATCACAAGAGCCGTTTCTCCTGCACCGGCATGGACGCCTACCTGGTCAAAACTAAATCTACAGGAATAGAGCGGTTCGGCAAAAGCGTTAATATAACCATCACGATCGGCCAATGCAATAACATTGACTCCTTCAGCTTTGTAAGCGGTCTTTAATTTTTCGCCAATACTGGCAACGCAATCGAAATTACCTCCGTGGGAAGGAAGAAGGACAATATTTCTGAAACCATAGTTCTTAAGATTATCACAATAGGCCTCAATGATGCCCTCTAAAAGCTTTTGTGAAATGGATAAGGACCCGGCAAAGGATAAATGATGATTGGAACATCCCGGGCGAATCGTTGAAGCAACTAAGGCGCTTCCTAATTCAGCAGCTACTCCTACACTAAGAGCTTCTCCAATTAGCATATCGGTAATGTTTTAAAAAAAATTTTCAAATAAATTAGAAATCCTTAGAAAAAAATCCAGCAAAATCGCCCTTCAATGAAAGCTCGATCTTGCTGGATTTCTATTCTCGTCTTTAGAGAAAGAAGCAGCTTAAAGTATAATTTTCGCACTAAGAAAAAGGGATTACTCCCTTTCCCTCGTCTAAGAACCGTACGTGAGAGTTTCCCGCTCATACGGCTCAAGCATTTCTTCACCATTTCCGGCGGCCAACAGTGATTTCATCCTCTGCTTCCAGTTTTGCTTTAAAGTTGATTTTTCGCATTGTCCCGAGATCATCGAACTTTATCCCTTGTCAAAGTCCAATATATACCGTATGCTGGCTCCCCGCCAGGTGTAAATCAAGCCGAAGCATTTCTTTTGCTGATAAAGATAGCCCCAGAAAATAATATCGTCTGTTTCCACTGCATCCAGGTACTTTTGCTGCAGTTCGTCCAAAGGGAACGCGATCATATGCTCGTAATACTCGGGATCTTTGAAGATCTTGCGTATTTCGATCATATCCCGCGCTTTGGCAAAGGTCATATGGCGCAGCGTGAGGTCGCGCTCCTCATAGATGATCTTCAGCATGGCGTCGATATCGGCGTTCACAAGAAAGCTTTTCGGATACTGTACAGAATTGATATCCTCCTGTAAAACGGCTACGCAAAAGCTGTGGAACGTGCTGATATAGCCCGTATCGCTGTCGCCGGTGAGTCGGCGGATACGTTGTTTCATTTCATTCGCGGATTTATTGGTAAAGGTAACGCAGAGAATGTTGGCCGGCATGATGCCAATCTCGTTTACCAGATAGGCAAACCGGTGAGACAGCGCCCGGGTCTTGCCGGAGCCCGCGCCGAAGATCACGCGGATAAAGCCTTCCGTAGTAGTTACAGCCTGTCGCTGCTGCGCGTTGAGCCCCGCTAATATATCGCTCATTCTCACAAGTCACCACCAAAAATAGGATTACTTGCTGGCATTTTATCGTCTAGGAATGTTTTTCTTCACAATATTATTATCGCAAGGACAAACGACATATTGTGACGTCGAAACACAGAAAGCATAATAAAATAATGATTTCTAGCTTCTCTCGGCATTTTTATCACTTCAAAGCTAGTTTAACTCTCTTATAATATTTCGTTGGAAGTAATTTGTACCGAAAAGTCACCCTTATTTGTCCGTTTGATGACTCCCTTCTTACCGGCACCATCATCAACGGTAATAGCGCGTGCAGAGGTTGTGAGTGAGCATAAAGTTAAGTACATCCTGTTGCTTCCCAGCTCCCTTTCGTTGAATAGCTTGCTCTGCTTCTTTTACTATGTCTGCTGTCATAATAAATCCACTCTCCCTTTTTTGTCTGAATACAAAATAAAATTAAACCATGAATCTTCCATATAAATATTCCCAAAACTAAATATTTCTAAATAAACCGATTACTTTGCCAGCAATAGAAACATTTTCAGAGTAAATAGGTTCCATTGCGTCATTTTCCGGTTGAAGACGAATGCGTCTGGCCTCCTTGAAAAAACGTTTTACAGTCGCTTCTTCATTATCAATTAAAGCTACCACAATATCTCCATTATTAGCGTTGTCCTGTCGGCGAACAAGCAAGTAGTCACCGTCTAAGATTCCGGCATTAATCATGCTATCCCCTTTTACGGACAGCATAAACACATCTTCTTCCCTGCCAATCAATTCAGCAGGCAGTGGGTATGTTTCTTCTATGTTTTCAACGGCAAGTATCGGCTGTCCGGCAGTAACTAAGCCCACGAGAGGAACTGGAATTACTGTTTTCTGCCGCCATGGTGCTTCCTCAAGCACGTTAATGGCCCGCGGTTTAGTAGGGTCACGTTTTATATAACCCAAAGATTCCAGTTTATTTAAATGGGAATGCACTGTCGAGCTACTGCTCAAACCAACGGCATGACCTATTTCCCGAACGGAGGGAGGATATCCTTTAGCTCTTACGTTCTCTTTTATATAGCTCAATATTTGTTGTTGCTTTGCGCTTATGGAATTAGCGGTCATATTTTTATCACCTCTATGGCAATTGTAGCATAAAACTCCAATAAAAGGAACGTTAGTTCGAAATTTCATCGAACACACTTGTGCAGAACATATGTACTATGTTAAAATAAAAAGACCAAACATATGTTCAAAAGAGGTGCTTTAAATTATGAGAAAAACAATGTTTGTACTATTTTTAGTTCTTCTTATATTAAACATTACACCTTTAGCAATTTCGCGTGCTTTTGTTGATACCACTACTTATGAAACGGTCTATGTGAAACCGGGAGATACGGTTTGGCAAATTGCTGCTAAATACACAACTGATAAAGACGATATTAGAAAATTAATTTATGAAATTAGGCAAATAAATAAATTAGATAATAATGCGAAAGTTTATCCCGGTCAAACGTTGAAAGTTCCGATTAAGTCTTGATATATACAGGCTTATAAGATTTTATCAAACTTTACATAAAACTTGTGCAATTTCTATTGAATTTCACCAATTCTAATGCTATAATGTATTCAAGCACCATCCTTACAGGGTAAAGGGTTTAACAGTTTTGAGAGGTTTGGAAGTTTGGTTTCTTCAAATCATGTTCAAGTTGTAACCAGTTTTAAAGGATCGTGTTTTTAGTTTGTCTAGTTCGTGATTGTCCTGAGAAAAATAAAATTATCATTCTGGAGGCTTTCTAAGTTATCAGTATTAAGAAATCTGTAAGGATAGTCGCTTTAAAGGGGGAGAAGGTAAACACCTTCTCCGTTTTGTTTTGTTTATATATCTACGTCATCGTCTTCTGGCCTCACCACTAATCTTACTGCCATTAAATATAAATCGTATAATAGTTAGCGCCTCAGAGGGTTTCATCTTATCTTCATAGTAAGCGTCAAACCTTACATCACCTATCATTCAATAGTCCAGACATGCTAACATAATAAAAAAGAACGAGATGGATTTTTCTCAAAAAAAATCATCTCGCAAAGCGGCCTTGAATTCGTTAAACTGCTTTTGAATTAGCTTCTTGTGCTGATCTTTTGCCAAACCTTCCGTCTGGTCAAATCCTTCTTCAGCAAGGTGAAAGTTAAAGCATTCAGCCAGATCATGATTTTCCCTTTCCATTTTTGCATAATGCTTTATCAGATAATGACTGAAATCAAGATCGAAATCCAGTCGGCTGCGTTCACCATCCAGATATGACTGGACAAAGGTCATCATAAATTCAGTGGCAGTATTCTTTAGCATCTCAAACATTCTCCTTTTTCAGCGGCATCTTGTTGGGCTACTGCTTTTTTTGTAATACTAGCACGAGTAATAGCAATTTCAAGTTCTAATGTATTAGTCAAATTTATCGCCTCCCTGGTATATTAGAGTCATAGCCAAAACGGCTATGTTATAGAAAAACATTCCTGTTTTGGAAACGACTTTCCATCATTAACACTTCTGAATAAAGCTCTAATTGTATCTGTATAGTTATTCGTTCCT
>JBDKTO010000049.1 GCA_039680175.1 Veillonellales bacterium
TATGGCTGCAAGAAGCAGCTCCCTGGGAGGCGACCGTCTAAGGACCTGCTCCAAGGAAGAATATACCTTATGCTCAAGACAAAGTCTAGGAACGAATAACTATACAGATACAATTAGAGCTTTATTCAGAAGTGTTAATGATGGAAAGTCGTTTCCAAAACAGGAATGTTTTTCTATAACATAGCCGTTTTGGCTATGACTCTAATATACCAGAAGGTGAATATCATCGAGGATACGCTGCGTGACGCCATTCTTACCTATGGAAAACCCGAGTCCATCTATGTGGACAACGGCAAACAGTATCGGAGCACCTGGCTCCAGAAAGCTTGTGCCAAACTCGGCATTAAGCTTTTGCATGCAAAACCGTACCATCCTGAGGGAAAAGGCAAAATTGAAGCATTTAACCGCAGGTTGGATTCTTTTTTGGCAGAGATTGCCCTGCAAAAGCCGAACAGTCTGGAAGAACTCAATCACTGCCTTGCTGTATGGCTCCAAGAAAAATACCATAAGGATTCGCATGCGGGCCTTTCCGGCGTTTCTCCTGAAACCGCCTATCTTACAGATAAGCGCCCGCTTTCATTCCCAGACATCGAGGCTTGCCGCGAAGCGTTCCTGCATACGGAAACCCGCGAGGTAGATAAGACGGGCTGCATCAGCTTTAATGGACAGAAATATGAAGTTGGCCTGAAGCTGGTCGGTCGTAAAATCGAGGTCTTCTACGATGCAACTTGGAAAGATGAAATTGAAATCCATCACAAAGATTTCCCCATCTTCAAGGCTAAACGTCTACAAATTGGTGAAAATTGCGGCCAGACAGAGCTGTTTTCAGCAGAAGCACAACCTGTCAAAGCAAAGAATTCGCGGATGCTCACAGGCTTAGAGCATCAGGCAGCTAAGACATATACACCCGCGCCTATAGCTACAAGCTTCCGGAATATGGCGAAGGAGCTGAATGCACATGTATGAAGGATTCTTTTCGATGAAGCATACGCCATTCACGAACCACATTCCTACGAGCAGCCTTTATCTTTCCGATGCAGTCAGAGAAGGGCTTGGCCGTCTCTGCTATGCGGCAGATCAGCAGCTCTTTGCCGTAGTAACGGCTGAAGTCGGCTGCGGCAAGACTACGCTCATCCGGAGACTCTCAGACAGTCTTAACCCGGAAAAATATCTGGTGCTGTACCTTTCGGATTCGCAGCTTACACCGCGCTGGTTCTACAATGGTTTGCTGCAGCAGCTGGGAGCAGAACCAAAATTCTATCGCGGTGATGCCAAGCTCAGTCTGCATCAGCAGCTTGAATATATCCGGCAAGCCAAACACAAGAAGGTGGTCACCATCGTCGATGAAGCGCATCTCCTAAAGCGCGAGACACTGGAAGAGGTACGGTTCATGCTGAACTACCAGATGGATTCTCTGAATCCAATGGCACTCATTCTCGTAGGCCAGAACGAGCTTTGGGATAAACTAAACCTGCAAGCTTATGCTGCGGTCCGCCAACGCATTGACCTGAAATGTGAACTGCCGGCCTTTGACCGGTCACAGACCGAAACCTATGTACAGGCGCATCTGGCTTACGCTGAAGGCAGCGAGGAAATCTTTACGGATAAAGCGCTGGATGAAATCTACAATTATTCAGCTGGATCCGCCAGAGCTATCAATAAGGTCTGTACCCATAGTCTATTGAGTGCGGCGCAGCGAAACAAAAAGCTTATTGATGACCACATGGTTCATATGGTCATTGAAAGCGAGCTCCCATAACGGCTTAAAATTTGGCATCTCTCAAGGTGCCAAATTTTAAGCCGTTATGCGGCAAAGTGTGCAAGCAGATTTTGTCAAAAGTTTTGAGCAAGGCAAGGATAAAACCTGTGAGCAGCAACATGTAGAGTAGCTTTTTTCGTGGATTGCAGTATTTATACTCTGTATATATTCATTAAGAAAATCAATGTTTTTAACGTTTGTTGTTGGATTTGTTTCGTATATGTTGGGGGCGGCGAATCCCCATGCCGTACTTCCTATATTTATGTACTGGCCGTTTATTACTCTTAATGCAATTGCAGTTGCAAGTGTACTTGTTGTTTTTCGCCTTATTGCGGATAAATGGAAAGGGTGGAATACGAGTGTTATTTTTGCAAGTGGCTTAACTGCGCAAGAATTTATTTTCTCCTTATTCTCTCCACATGGGACGGTAAGTAGTATTGCTTATACGCAAATATCTAACTTGCCAATTATCCAAATTGCTTCTATCACAGGTATTTGGGGTATTACTTTTTTGATAGCCATTACTGCTGCAAATATAGCCCTATTTTATCGTTACTCGCAAAATCGCAGAATAAAAGCAAATTTGATTCCAATAAGTCTATTGATAGCTACAGTCTTATTTGGATTTTACCGTTTGAATATGCCATTCGAGGGAGAAAGACTGAAGATTGGGATTGCTGCTATATCTACTAATTTAGAACAATATTTAGCGGTATCAGCAAACAAGGATAAACAGCAAGTTGACCAATCTATTGAACAGTATATTCAAAAAGTTGATTTGCTTGCGCAGTCTGGGGCTGAAGTTGTTTTGCTACCGGAAAAAATTATTAATTTAGAAGATCACGATGAAAATTTAAGATACTTTAGTGATATGGTAAGGAAGAATAAAATTAATTTAATTTTAGGAGTAACTAGTAAAGATGGTAGTAAATTATATAATTCTGCTTACATTTTTTCTCATGTAGGAGAAGTATTTTTTCAATATAATAAAAAACATCTTCAACCTACTTATGAAAGTAGGTATACTCCAGGGAATTCATTGGGAGTTATGAACAAATGGGGCGTTGAAATTTGCAAAGATATGGATTTTATTCAGCCATCATTAGAGTATAGTCAACAGGAAGTAAATATTGTTTTCGTTCCTGCTCTGGATTTCCATGATGATAGTTGGAGCCATGCACGTGTTGCAATAATGCGTGGAGTTGAGGGGGATTTTGCAGTAGCTCGAGCCGGACAGTGGGGATTATTAACGCTAAGCGATAGTAGAGGTCGTATTCTAAAAAACGTATCTTGTGATATAGCACAAGATAAAGCAGATATCATGGGAGAAGTATCGCTAGGGAAAGGAAATTCAATTTACAGTAAAATTGGTTGCAGTTTTGGATGGATGTGCGTACTAAGTTTTATTATATTAAGTACTGTATTATTGTTTGTAAAACCTACTAAAAATTAATTTGCAATAGATTGATCTCATACTAAATAGTCTTCCAGTCTCTTCTGGAAGACATGGGGACGGAAACATGGGGACAGGAAGATTGTTTCTTTGCAATGTATTAGGAATGAAAAAAGGAAAGTAAGTAACTATTAAAATCCTATGGAATATATGGAAACTATTAAAAACGAGACTGATGAAGACCGCGTGCCGGTGGTTCGAGTCCTCCCGGGCGAACCAATCTGAATATTAGAGAGGCAAGGCTTCAGAGATTCTGAACCTTGCCGTTTTTATGTTTTTAAGCAGTTCTGCAGCGAGTAAGAAGGAAAAAGTTTACTATTTTAGAGCGGGTATATCTTTCTTTGGAAAGTAGGTATCAGAAGTAGTTCTAATAGGGCATGGGCAGTGGGCTTATTTCTGATTAACAAAAGCATAGGAAGTAACTTAAATCGAAAAGCTATTTCTTTGTTGTTGATGAGTGAAATCATGTAATTTTCTTGTTGATTTGGAAGGATTTTGGTAGTAAATATGTAATTTTATTATATAAATACTAAAAGTGATTAAAATTACATTACTTATAAGCATATTAGTGCTGATTTATGGACAAGTTCTATACTTTTTATTATTATCTAATCCAAGTACTTGGAGGAATTTGACAGCAAATTAGAAAGTTAAATTTAGAATAAAAATTCGCTGGATAATTTATAACTTTATATTATAAGGGGATTATTTTAGTGAAAATTTGTAATTTTGATGAAGTGAAAAATGATATAATAGAACATCTTCGGGAGCATAGGCTTATTCCGGTTCTAGGAGCTGGTTTTTCAGCAAATAGTAGTGCCGTAAATGGTAAAGTTCCATCTGGGTCGGATTTGAAAGAATATATGATTCAACAAGTTTCAAATAAAATAAATCTGACAGATGATAAAATATGGGATAATAAAACCTTCTCGCAGGTTGCAACATATTATCATAGTAAGATAGATAAGCCAGAACAAAAAAAGTATGTTAGAAATAATTTCACGCACGTAAAATTATGTGAACTAAAATGTGATTTCTTAGATATAGATTGGATATATTTATATACTTTAAATTTTGATGATGCGATAGAAGAATGTAGTCGTTATAAGTATGTAATTTATTCGAATAGAGATGTGGACTTTAACTCCTTATCAGACGAAAAATGCGTTATAAAATTACATGGCGATGCTAAAACTTTTATATCTTATAATGATGATAATAGTCAGATTTTTGATTTACAGCAATATGCAAAAAGTCTCAAAAAAAATATAAGTCTACTTAAAAAACTAGAACATGATTTTAAGTATAATAATTTGGTGTTTATTGGATGCAGTTTAGATAATGAATTTGACATAGCGTCATTAGAAATATGTAATGATATACATGTTGATATACATAATAGTGAAAAGACATCAAAATATTATTTAGCAATAACTGAACCAGATCCTTTAAAGAAAATTGACTTAGAACAATACGGAATTACTCATATAGTTTTGTTTGATTCTTATAATGAAATATACAGGTCTATCATTGACGCATTTGAAATTTCGAAAAAGATACCAAAAGAAGATATTGATATTTATAAAAATTTACCTATAAAAAAATACACTTCATCAGATTATGAAATTAACGCACCTTTTTTATTTGAAGGAAAACCTATATTAGATATTGAAAGTAAAGAAATTGTTTTGCCATATTTTTTTATTACGAGAACTATTACTGAAAAAATTTCAAAAAATCTAGATAAGAACACTATCCATGTTGTATATGGGGCAAGAGTTTCTGGTAAAAGTTATTTGCTTGCAGCATTGGTTCAAAATATTAGAGATAGAAATGTTTACTATTTTGATAGTAGAAATGAAATTTCTCATGAAGTTTTAAAGGTTCTTTTTAAAAAAGAGAATGTTTTATTGATTTTTGACACTAATTCAATTGATAAGGATAGTATTTTTGATTTATTGAATAGGCAAAATGACGTTCATGTAAAGAAAAATAATATTGTAATTGCCGTTAATACATCTGATAAGGATATTGTATCAGCAGTCAATAAAAATGAACGAAATAGAGATATTATTGGATATCCGTTGAGTTCAAAATTTTCAACGACAGAGATTAACGAGATTAATAAATTGATGTCACAAGCGGGACTTCCAAACTATAATATTCAACATACTATTATTGACAATATTATAGAAATGGCGAAAACTTTTTCTTTAGAAAAAAATTATTTTACACAATTAACTCCCAATATGAAAACAGTTAATGATTTTGTTATACTAATTTTGTTTGCTATTAACGAGAAATTATCTACATCAACTCTTATGAATTTTGATATGACAGAGTCGTGTTTTGAGCAGATGAAAAAAACTACTCCTCTTATTACAGAAGAACATACTCTCTATTTTGAGCGAAATATAGAAAATTCATCATATAAAAAATATGTTATTAATGCCAAGTATTGGCTATATAGGCAACTTGGAAGTTATGTTAGAGAGAAAGATCATTATAAAACTATTATTGATGCATACAAATATATTATTTCTATTATTTTAAAGCAAAATAAAAAAAGAGCATATTCTTTAATTATGGATTATATTAAAATTGATATCATTAATGAAATTTTTTCAAGTGAAAAAAAGGGGCAATTAACTTTAGCTAAAGCGATTTATGAAGGATTAAGTTCACTTCTTTCAGAAAACCCTCATTTCTTTCACCAAAGAGCAAAATGTCATTGGTTACAAAGTTTTAGTAGCTCATCTATAGATGAACTAATAACTGGGTTAAGATACGCTAACATAGCAAAGCATAACTTTTTGATTGAATATGAGCACCGAAAAAATGAAAAAATTGAGATATCTTTAGAGCATGTTAATTTTACCATTGCACTAATTTATTCTCGTATAAATATAATAATTGGACTGGATAATATCGAAGCCATGCAGAAAGCAATTTCAGCAATATATGAGGCAATCAAGGGGCAATATAATCGAAGTGATTTCCTTGAAATAAAACAAAAGAGATCATCAAAGAAAAATGATATTCAAATTATACTTGAAAGTGCTATGAAAAATGCAAGTGCTTTAGATAATAAGTCTAAGCAAAATTTAGAAGAGGTTATTCGTGAATTGAATTATATATGAGAAGAAACGTTGGATAAGTGAAATTCAAACTTTTTGGGTAGTGTAAAATAGTTTGTGCTTTTGAAAAAAATCCGTAGAATGAAGATATGGAGGTCAAAAGCATGGGACTATTAACGAAAGAACAAATTCGGGAACTCATTAAAGAGCGAAACATGAAGACAACCAGCGATATTTCGGCAATGCTCAAGGATCTATTTAGTGAAACGATGCAGGAAATGCTGGAATCTGAAATGGATACGACGCTAGGATATGGGAAAAATGAGAATTCTGCCAAGCAAACCGACAATCGCCGCAACGGCCATAGCAAGAAGACTGTAGTCAGCGAATATGGCGACACCGAATTGCTCATTCCTCGCGATCGCGAAGGCGAACATGAGCCTCTAATCGTAAAAAAGCATCAGAAAAATTTGACTGGCATTGAAGAACAAATTATTGCCCTATACAGCAAGGGTATGACAGTCAGAGATATTCAAGATCACCTAAATCAACTATATGGCATTACCGTATCGCCGACTTTGATCTCCAACGTAACCAATAAGCTCATGTCCTTGATAAAGGAATGGCAAAGTCGGCCATTGGAAAAGACCTATGCCGTCGTCTTTTTGGATGCGATTCATTACAAAGTGCGTCAAGAAGGCGCCATTGTAAACAAGGCCTCCTACATGGTTATTGGTATTGATTTAGACGGACGTAAAGACGTTTTGGGGATGTGGATTGGTGAACATGAAACCTCCAAGTTTTGGCTAGTCGTATTAAATGAGTTGAAAAATCGCGGCGTACAGGATATTCTGATTTGTTGCGTTGACAACCTGAAAGGATTTAACGAAGCTATTGGAGCTTGTTTTCCTGAAGCCGAGATTCAAAAATGCATTGTTCATCAAATTCGTAATTCTATTCGTTATGTATCCTACAAGGATGTGAAGAAAGTACTGGCCGATTTAAAGCCGGTCTATACGGCGGCATCGGAGCCGCTGGCGCTAGAAGCCTTGGAAAACTTCGAAGCGCTATGGGGCAATAAATACCCTTTGATCGTTAATTCCTGGCGGTCCAATTGGCCGGAGCTATCAACTTTTTTCAAATACCCGCCAGAAATTCGAAAGATTATTTATACAACCAATATGATTGAAAGCTATCACCGGCAGCTTCGGAAAGTGACGAAGGGAAAAAGCGTTTTTCCTAATGACGAATCACTGCAGAAGATGCTCTATCTAGCTACTATGGACGTTCTAAGAAAATGGACAGGCCGGGTTCAAAATTGGGGACAAATGCTGCTGCAATTATCCGTCTTTTTCCCCGATAAAGTAAAATCTGCTTTATCTTAATTAGGAAAAAAGCACAAAACTATTTACAGACCCTATTAGAACGGCAAGGCTTCAGAAATTTTGAGTCTTGCCGTTTTTGTATTTGTAAGCAGTTTTGTATGCTATTTATATGCTACGGCGGTTGCTTACGAGAGAAGTTAGCTGGTATCCCCGATACGGGGGAACCGTATCGGGGATACCAGCTAAAGATCCCTATCAAATTTTTACAAAATTTGATAGGGATCTTTAGCTTTTTGTGGAATTTAATAACATATTAAGTAATATAGAATCGACTTGGTGAACCTATTTAGCTGCATTACCTTAGGAATAGAGGAGGCTGTATGTCAGAGTTTTCACTGATGTTATTTCATGTAGGCAGAGCTGTCTTTGCAATATCGAATATTTGGTTAATGTATTCCTTCTTAACCTCCAAGCGGCCTTGGTGGTTTCAGATAATAGCCTTTGTTGGTACAGTGGCAGCGCACCTCTTTTTGCGACACCTTTTAACGCCAATGGGGCTCGACCCTTATTTGATTGGTTATATCCTGGCGTTATTGTATTTAGTCCCTGTTGCCCTGGTTTTCAAGGAAACAATTCATACTAAATTTTTTATTGTGTTTATGGTTGTTTGTTTTTCTCATTTTAATTATATTTTTTGTTTGTTTTTAGAGCAATTACTATTTGGCCATACGGTAAGTATTTTGATTTTGCCAGGTCAACTCTTAGAACTAGCCGCTATACCATTAATAAGAAGATATATAACGCCCCATATTAAAACTATGCTTGAAATTCTTGATCAGCAAAATCGTATTTTTATATGGTTTCCCTTTTTATCTTATCTGTTATTCGCTTATTATGGTATACAAAGACAGTATTTGTTGTCTGTTTTTATTCCGCTGGTATTATCAACTATAATTATTTTTATCGCATATTACTTAATCGCCATAGCCATTGCGCAGACGAAGTGTCATCAACAGCTTGAACAGCAATTGGCTTTGCAGCGTGATCACTATCGCAATCTGAATGACAGTATTCAGGAGACAAGAGTAATCCGCCACGATATGCGCCACCATTTAGTGATGCTTTTAGAATTTTTGGGTAAAAATGATGCTGCTGCTGCCCAAGAATATTTGAACAAGCTTTGTAATTTCTACGATGACAGTTCTCTCCCTACAGTGTGCCGCAACCAATTGGCCGATGCCCTTGTCTGTCATTACCTAAAGCTAGCTAAGCAAAAGGAGATCAACTTTGTCACCAACCTTTATATTCCTGACGATCCGGGGATTCATGATCTAGACCTATGCGTTATTATCGGTAACTGTTTAGAGAATGCTTTTGAGGCCTGCTGCAAGCTAAGTGACGCCAAGTTGCGTTTCATAGACATAAAGGCCACGATAAACAAAGGGTATCTAGTCATTACCATTGCCAATTCCTTTAATGGTCTTAGTAATCAGCAAGGGGATCATGCTGATTCTTCTAAAGAGGGTACGGAGCACGGAATCGGACTTAATAGTGTGAAAACACTGGCTGCCAAATATCAGGGAAATTGTTCGGTTTCGGTGGAAGAGCATGTCTTTACAGTATTTATTTCCTTAAAAATCCCGGAAAGAACCGGGGGTGTGGTGAAATATGCTACTTATAGCGGTGTGCGATGACAATAAGTCTGACAGAAATAAAATAGCGAACGCAATAGAAGCCTATTTGCAGAATCATCAGCTAGGGCAAAATTTTTGCTTATAATAGTGCCAAAAAGCTGCTTGCGGCGATGGGAGGAATAGGCCCTAAGCTTGATATTATATTGCTTGATATCGCGATGGACGAGATAAATGGGATGGCTTGTGCACGGTTAATCCACCAGGAAACAAGGGGACAGGGGCAATGTTTAACATTCTCGTATAATTTAACAAAAGCAAATTTCCTTATCTCCCTGTTTATTTTGTCTTACGGGTTCAAGTTCGGGCGCATCCTCTAAATACAATCACACTGCCAGGTTCACACCGATATGAGTTTCTAGGAAATGCGGGGACAGGGATATTGTTTCTTTGCAGTGTGTTAGGAATGAGAAAAGGAAAGCGATTAGTTTTAAAAGTTTGTTCTTCCTTATTTGTTTTTGCGAAAAATATTGTACCTTATCAAAACTGTAACCAGTTATTAATTGGGATTTGGTCACGAAAAAACAAAACATCTTAAGCAGTAGAGCCAAATTACCGATATAATAAGAAAGTCTGAAGAGTTTTATCCAGGGGGAATTTTGAATGAATAAGTTGTATGCAATTATTGGTCCGCCGGCATCAGGTAAGACGACAATCGTGAAACGGCTTTTTGAACATTATAGTATTCCTGCGCTAGTAAGTCATACTACGCGTCTCCCCCAAAAAAATGAAGAAAATGGGAAAGACTATTACTTTGTCAGCAAGGCTGATTTTGCCACAATACAACATGTTGAGAAAGCCAATTATTCTGGCGATTTCTACGGACTTAGCAAAAATGAGGTTCTCAACAAAATTAGATTATATCCTGTTTCGGTTGTAGATATTGATGTGACTGGCTATAATCAGTTAAAAAGGTTACTGAGTGAGCGCTTGGAGTCCATCTATATTTTGGTTAACAAGGACGAGATTGTCAGTCGCTGTTTAGCTCAAGGGAAAAGCGCAGAGAATATTAAGAGGTTGATTGAATATGCGGAAGCTAAGGGCGAGTTTAACAACTGGCAGATTGCTGATCATGTGGTGAAAAATACTGGTTCTTTTGAAGTTACACTACGCCAGATTGCCGCTATATTGGATTTGGCGAATTTAAGTCATAATACCTAAGTCTTGGCAAAGCTTAAGAACCCCCAAAGTAGCAATAGCTAAGTGCGTTTTAAGTTTTCGTAGACTAGGGTTGAAGGAATTTAGTGCATTATTATATTGGAAAGTTCTTATTAAGTTTTTCCATTCCCTTATTTACTGATTCCTCGCAGGAACGCATGGCAAGCAGTGCCATTTCAAGCAGTGTATCGATTCCCCATCTAAGCATTCCTGCACCTTTTTTTATCACGTCGCGCGAACAGCCTGCGGCAAATTTTTTATCTTTAAATTTTTTCTTTAGACTAGACAGTTCCATATCCACTGTGCTTCTGGAAGGACGCATTTTAGCAACGGCACGATTAAACCTGTCAGTATATTAACGGCAAATAAAACTTTTTCCAGCTGGTGTTTCGGCTCAATGTCGACACATAGACCGGACTTGAGGGGACGGTTTTGCTGAGTTGCTAAGTTTGGGTTTTTGAGTTTTCTAAACTGCGTGCCGGTGGTTCGAGCCCTCCCGGGCGCACCAATCAAAATATAGTAACGGCAAGGCTTCAGAACATCTGAGCCTTGCCTTTTTTGTGGGTTTTTTACATGATGTTTTGTAGATTTAATAGAATTTATATGAGCGCGTAGAAAATAAATAACTCGTTGAACCGAGCCGCAATTTGTATCGCCGTTATGCTGTTGAAAGTTATATAAATCCATATACAGGAGAGTGCGAGACGGGTTGCTTACTAATATTTAGTCTTTTGATCGATTTCATGCTATTATGTAAATGAGTTCTCAAGAAATGTATATAAGGTTTGAGATGCATAGGAAAGGTATTTGCTTTTCTTTTTGGCGGCGCCGATTGATATTTCTAGTGGTGGCGATAATAACACTGAATTTATGGTTTGGGTCTCAAATATTCCATTAGGAAGTATAGCTACGCCGGCGCCGGAGGTAATTAAATGCTTAACCATTTGAATATAGTTTGTTTCAAAGCTAACATGTGGTGCAATATTTTGTTTAGTTAGTTCAGACTTTAGAAAATGATGCAAGGAGCAGTTTTCTTTTGGCAAGATGAGCAGCTCATTTTTCAAGGCTGATAACGGCACGATGGTTCGGTTTTTTAGCGGGTGACAAGGCGGCAGGAAAACGGCTAATTGGTGATGACATAAATTTACGTAATCCAATGTATCCATATCATCATCAATTAGTATTAAGCCTAAATCAATATGGTCTTCTTCAAGCATTTTTTTTATGTTGTGGGATCCATCTTCAATAAAATTAATTTTTAGTGAAGGATAAATGGTGTGGAATTTAGCGAGTAGAAATGAAGTTACAGGCAAACTAGTAATGGGAGATATACCAAAATTTATGATGCCACTGTTTAAATTTTTCAATTCCGCTGCTTTTTCTGTGGCCTTGGACACATCATCCATAACAATAGTGATATAATCATGAAAAATTTTACCTTCCGGTGTTAGAACAGCTTTTTTTTTGTTGCGTTCAAATAGTATAATGCCAACTTCGTTCTCCAGACGCCGGATAGTAGTAGTAACATTCGGTTGTGACATATAGATCTGCTCAGCGGCGCGGGTAAAACTTTTTAGTTTGCTTACTGCTAAAAAGCATTCCAATTGTTTCAATTCCATAGTTAGACTCCAACTAAGACAAATTGTAATATTTAATTATTATAACATATCAGAAATGGAGTAGGAAAATGGCTACTATATTTTGTTTATATGATAATATATTCAATTGTTATAATAGCTTTTATATGAGTATGTTACACTATTTAATTATACGTAGTTCTAGTAATAAGTTCGCTAAAAATAGTTAACATTATATTTTCAAGCAAAGAACGATGTCGGAATATGATTGTAAGGGGAGTGGCTGAACATGTGTCTTAATATTGTCGCTGTAGGCAGCAATAAATTAATTGCTGAAGAGGTTTTAAACGCTGTTAAGGTGATAATTGGCGATATCGCTAGTATTACGGCGGTGACCACGGCCTCAGTGCAGAATGATAGTGCCGGTGATTTTTTTATTTGCGCGGTTACGCAGAAGGAACCTTTATCAAAAGTGGTTTCACCGGAAAAGCTAATTGTTCTTGATTTGCGGCCAACATTAGAATTTTTTGTACAGGTTTCCCGAATTCCGGCAGGTGAAACAGTATATATTTTTAATTCTAATATTAATTATGCACAGTTATTAAAAGCATCTTGTGAATCTTTGAATATCAGGCAAGTTAATTTTGTTCCCATTGCTTATGAAGATATGCCTAGTGAAGAGGTTATTAGTAAGCTGAGGCAGGCGAGGCATATTATCGGCGTTGGCAAACTGGTGGAGAGGGAAGTCTTGCTGTCGGAGCGTTATAAGCCTTATTTGCGTTCTGATGTTAAAATAATCGGCAATACACGTGTTGCTACGATGCAGTCGGCTTGCTTTTTGATTCAGCGCGTTACTGAGTATTTTCATACACTTGTATCAAAAAAAATTGCTGGTTTGGTAGCTGACCTCAAACAGGTAGCCACACCTAATGGAAACCAAAATGGAGATGAATTTATTCGTATTACAGCGGAAATTGAAAAAGTGATTGCTGAAAGCAACCATGCGTCTGTAGCGCTGCGTAATAACATCATGAGATCATTTGCCGCGCAAATTTCATGGAATATAGTCATGGAAACTAAAGAAGAAAACAGCGAACTTTCCAGGCAGATGTCTGAATCTGACGGGAATAACGGCGAAATTGTTAAGGTGCTTAAGAATATTGACTTTCTCAGTGACAATTTACGTTAATATAAATTTATAATGGGAGCGGCTTCAAGCGTATTGAGGCCGTTCTTTTTTATTAATATTTTGTGTAAATTCTAGCATTTATAATTGCTATCATGTGTGCTGACTAGATGTGATATATTCGAGTTAGAAGAATAGAGGAGCTGAACTATGATGGGTAAAGATTGGGTAGAGTTAATGTTTAAAAAGATGGCTGATATCGGGAAAATTGAGCATGGTTATAATAGATTGGCGTACTCTGATGCTGATTGGCAGGCCAAAATGTTAATCATGGATACTATGAAAGAACTTGGTCTGAACGTTAGGATGGATGCTGTAGGGAATATTATTGGTAGGCTGGAAGGAACTGATAAGAATGCAACCGTTGTAGCTGCCGGTTCACATGTTGACTCTGTGCCGGAGGGCGGTAATTATGATGGCTCTGTCGGTGTTATCGGCGCCTTATGCGCAGTGAAACGACTTAAAGCACAGGGAGATTTAACGCATCCGCTTGAGATTTGGGTATTTGCTGGCCATGAGTCCAGCCGCTTTGGTTTTGCTCATTTGGGCAGCCGTTCTATTTGCGGCATGGCTGATCCGGACAAATGGGCTACTATCAAAGATACTATGGGGAATACCGTTCCGGAAGTGCTGGTTTCACGCAATTTGCATTTTGATAAAATTGCTGAAGCAAAGCGCAATCCGGCAGAATTAAAGTCCTTTATGGAGTTGCATATTGAACAAGGGCCAATACTCGAAAATAATAAAATCGCTATAGGTATTGTTACGGACATTGCTGCACCGATTAGACTTTCGATTAAGATACAGGGCAATCCGGCGCATTCCGGAACAACACCGATGGGTGTCCGCCATGACGCTTTGGTTACAGCGTCTCAGATAGTGCTGGCAGTACGGAAACATGCGTTGGCTGCACTGGACAAGGGAATTGTCGGGACAGTTGGCATGATGCAGGTAAAACCGGGTGCTATGAATATAGTTCCAGGCTTTGTAGAAATGTGGGTAGATGTGCGCGGAAATAAATTTGAAAATGTTTCTGAGGTTATTAATCAAATTAAGGAAAGCGCTAAGAAGAGTGCGGCTGAAGAAGGTACAAGGGTTCAGATCGATACAATATCATCAGCTAAACCTGTACATTTGGATGAAAATCTAATGAAAATGGTGAAAGAGTCTTGCGAAAAATTGAATATTTCTTATACGTATATGATTGGCGGCGGCGGGCATGATTCGCAAAATATCGCCCATATCATGCCGACAATTGTTATGCATATTCCCTGCCGCAATGGAGTCAGCCATACCCCGGAGGAGTACGCCAAAATTGAGGATATTATGCCAGGAATTGATGTAATGACTGACGTACTGGCTAAGCTGGCCAAATAAAAAGAGTTGATATTCAAGGAGGTGTTTTTGTGGTTTGGATAGGTTTTGCTATTGTAATAGTAACATTTTATGCAATAATCAAAAAATTTGAAACAAGATTGGTGCTATTTGTTTCTGGGCTGCTTATGGCGTTTATAGGCGGTAATATTGCGGGCTGTGTGAATGCATTTGTAAAAGAATTTACAAATGCCGGACTGGTGCCGACAATTTGTACGGTATTAGGTTTTAGCTATGTTATGGACTATACTGGTTGCAGTAAGCATTTAGTAGTATTTATGACCAATATACTTAAGAAAGTCAAGATCATTCTCATTCCCGGTACAGTTATTGTGACCTTTCTGTTAAATATTGCGCTGCCCAGTGCTGCCGGCGCGGCAGCGGCAGTCGGGGTATTATTAATTCCAACTCTTATTAGTACAGGCGTTCATCCGGCGCTTGCAGCAAGTGCGGTTTTCTTAGGAACGTGGGGCAGTGTTATGAGTCCTGGGCTAATGTTTAACCCTCAAGTAGCTAAAATTGCCGGAGTCGATGTAATGACGGTTATTGCTACTTTTTCCAGGCAGGTTTTATTTGCTGCTTTTGTGGCAGCCATTGTGTTGGCTTTGATTGCCTATATAAAAAAAGAGGGCGCTGGCAGTCAGTCTACTGAAATTGTTGTTCAAGAAGAAGACTTTAAAGTAAATGTATTATGGGCGATTGTGCCCATATTGCCCATCACTTTACTGATTTTAGGCAGTGAGCAGCTTCATATATTGCCGATAATTACAGTCCCGCAATCAATGCTCATTGGTACGGCAATCGGTTTTATTGTAGCACGGCCTAATGTCTTTGAAGGGACAAAGCGGTTTTTTAAAGGCTGCGGCGATGGTATGGGCGATGTAGTTGGTCTTATAGCCGCCGCGGCTGCTTTTACTCAGGGAATGGAGATTATTGGCTTGATAGGAGCTTTGGTGGAAGTTATGAAAAATTCTCAGCAGGTTGCTCAATTTGCGTCGGCTTTTGGTCCATTTATTATTGCGGCTGTTTCCGGTTCTGGCAATGCGGCGGCACTGGCTTTTAATGGGGCGGTTACGCCTTACGCAACGCAGTTTGGCTATGGTATAGTTGAACTTGGCTCAATGGCCCAGATCGGAGCTGGCCTTGGACGTTGTATGTCGCCAGTAGCAGGTGCGGCTATTATTTTAGCAAAAATGGCGGGAGTAAATCCAATAGAATTAGCTAAACGAAATGCGATTCCAACCATTATTGCGACATTAATAGTTATGTTTACGCTATTATGATACCAGGTTTGGCGATGATTTAAGCTTCTATACTTCGAGAATGGCAATTATCGCAAGGTATTGGGCAATAACAGGGTCAGGTCGACGATAATTCCCATGGAGAGATATTTAGGAATGCTTATGTGTTAAAGATGAGATCAGGTTTAATCCTATCTTTTACCTCCGCTTAGCATGGTAAGCCCTTCAATACCTAAACAGTGTCAAAATGGCCGCAAAGGTCAGTGCAATATCCGTAATAGAACGGCTTCATCTTGCACAGATTGGCGAAAAAAGCACCAATAAATAACACAAATCCCGAATGAAACCCAGGGACAGGGATTTTGTTTTACTGCAATGCACTAGGAAGGCAAAAAGGAAGGCAATTATCTGTAAAACACTGTAGAATATATGTAAAATAGTCAAAATGATAAATGGAAAGAACGTTGATTTTATTGAATTTGTGTAAAAGGATAGAGAGCAAATAAAAGAAAATCATGCCTTCCTAAACCGCGTGCCGGTGGTTTGAGTCCTCCCGGGCGCACCATTCAAAATATTAGAACGGCAAGGCCTCAGAAATTCTGAACCTTGCCGTTTTTGTGCTTTTTAAGCAGTTTTGTATGCTAGTTGTATGCATCGATTTCGGCATAAATTTTGGCTGCCTTAAAATCGGACTCAGGGGACGGTTCTACTGATTCGCCATGGCGGCGCAAAGACGACCATGGCAACGCTCAAGCAACTGCCAACACTGGTAAAAGTGACAGCGGCTGTGCGGAAGGGTTGAAGAAAGCTACCGAGAAAATATTGACATGAATAAGTGACATTAACACTAACTGTCACTTATCTCATCGTATGGCATTATAATTCTCCCTACGGCCAATGAGCAACAGCAACCAGGGCTCTTTTGCTGCCTCGTCTAACCACAAGCCGTTGGTATTGAGCATGGGAAAAAAGCCACTATCGAAATCGCTTCGGTAGGTTCGAGCCTTCCGTTTTTGTATTTGTAGGCAGTTTTATATTGTTATTTGTATGATACGCAGATTATAGTTGAACACACTTTAGCCCAAATTTTGTCATAAGTTCTAACCAATTCTTAACTGGTAGCTCATTTATTTTATTGGCATTAACCGCTAGGTAAGTTTCCCATTTTGGCGGTAAATTAGGTCCGATAAGTGGAATTTCGATAAGTGTCTTGTTATTTAATTCATTTGCTACAGAGGATCTGTTTAATATTGCCGGCCCCAGGCCCTGCTTTACTAAAGAAAGAATAATGTATGCAGGATCAATTTGGGCTTGAAATAAGTGATTTGCCGGTAGTACTTCATTAATCCACTTACTGAATGGCCCAGACCAATTGTGATATAAGAGATTAATATGGGATAATTCTTCAACGGGAATGGAAGGACATTCTGCTAGAGGATGATTGGGATGGACAACTAAAACGAAATCATCTTCATGACAGGCAAATACGTTAAAACGATTTAATCTTGGTGGTTGATAAACTATAGCAAGGTCTATTACGCCATCTACTAATAATTGTATTATTTCTGATGAGTGCCCTGTTGTTGCTTTAAACGATATCTGCGGATACTGTACTAGATATTCTTTGAGGACTGGGAATAGGAGGTTACGCCAAATTGAATCTACACTGCCAATAACAAGACGCCCTTCGAAGGGAATAATGGCGTTGGCTTTAGTTTTGCCTTCCTCGTAAAGATGAAGCATTCTTTCTGCGTAAGGCAAAAATACACTTCCGGCTTCCGATAACTCAACCTTCTGTTTAGTTCTTAGAAAAAGCTGTTTGCCAACAGCTTTTTCTAATTCCTGAATACGGGTTGTAACTGTAGACTGAACAATATGCTGTAATTCTGCAGTTTTTGAGAAGTTTTTTGTTTGGGAAAGGATCATTAAGGTTCGCAATAACTCAATTTCCAAAAGGATCACCTCCTAATCGAAAATTATGATAAATATAATTGATATAATTCGTTATACAAATAACATATCCTGCCCTATAATTATTTTTAGTAGGGATCAGCATATTACAATGAAGTGTTAAGGAGGCAGAGGATGTTTTGGGTTGAGCTAATACTTTTATTTTCCATGTTACTTATTGGTGCAAGGCGTGGCGGACTTTTTCTCGGTATGGTCGGCGGATTGGGAATGGCTGTCTTAGTATTCGGATTTCATTTGACCCCGGCGAACCCACCAATCAATGTAATACTAATCATTGCTACGGTCATACTGGCTGCCGGTACCATGCAGGCTGCGGGCGGGATGGACTATATGGTTGGTTTAGCTGAAACAATATTAAGAAAAAATCCAAAAAACATTACATTTTTAGCACCCGTGGTGGTATATCTTTTTTGCTTTATGTCAGGGACGGGCTATGTAGCGTTCAGCCTGTTGCCGGTAATAGCAGAAGTAGCTCGTGAGTCTGGAATTCGTCCGGAAAGGCCGTTGTCGATAACAGCCGCCGCATCGCAACAGGCTGTTATCGCTAGTCCGATTTCAGCCGCTACTGCGGTTATGCTTGGTATTTTTCTGCCTTTCAATGTTGGGCTAGTGGACATTTTAAAGGTTTGTATTCCTGCAACCTTTATTGGAGTGCTGGCCGGTGCTCTGTATGCCAGCCGAATGGGCAAGGATTTGGACAAAGACTCTGAGTACTTGGAACGAGTTGCAAAAGGTGAGGTTCCTCCTTTAGTGAAAGAAGAGTACAATGAAAAGCATTTTACAAAGGAAGCAAAACTGGCGGTTTTATTGTTCTTACTAGGTGCGGTAGCTATAGTGATTTTGGGAACTTTTCCATCCTTGCGGCCCTTATTAAAGTATGCTGGGAAACTGCAAGCTTTACCTATGCCTGAAACCATAGAAATCATCATGTTAGTGATTTCGACAGCAATGGTTGTTTTATGTAAGGTTAATGTCGGGAAAATCAGTGATGGCTCGGTTTTTAAGTCAGGTATGGTTGGCATACTCGTTGTTTTTGGAGTTGCATGGATGAGCGATACGATGGTAAGTACAAATAGCGCCCTGATACAAAGTGGTATTAAATCTACTGTTATGGCATATCCTTGGATGTTCCTTTTTGCTGTATTTGCTATCGATATTTTGATTGCAAGCCAGTCTGTATCAAGTGCGGCGATGATGCCGCTGGGGGTTTTGCTCGGCGTTCCCATCCCTTTATTAATCGCTATGTATCCGGCGGTGAACAGCCATTTCTTTTTACCTACTTCTACCATTCAAGTTACGAGTGTAGCGTTGGACTGTACTAAGACAACAAAGATCGGCAAATATGTATTAAACCATAGTTTCATGATGCCCGGTTTCGTTACAATGGCTGTAGCAATTATTGCAGGATATATACTGACAGAGATTTTTATGCGTTAATTTAAAGTCGGAGGTAATGACTAATGTACAAAATGAATCCCTATTTAAAAAAAATGTATTGTATACGTTGCGGGACGCTATATGAAATCGGCGATTACCACACAGGCTGTCCGTCGTGCCGTAAAGAAGGATATCCTGTCAATTTATCCTGTAAATATGAGGGAAAACAAAAAATACGAAACGATAAAAGACGTATGTTCCGTTACCAGGATTTTTTGCCCTATGAGTCATTTCCTACTCTTGGCGAAGGAAATACTCCTATTATAGAAGTAAAAAGCCTGGTTGATAAATTTAATCTTAAGAAGGTGTATATCAAAAATGAGTTTCAAAACCCAACTGGTTCTCATAAAGACAGGATGAGTCCCTTCGCTGTCGCACGGGCGGTTAGTCTTGGTAAAAAGTGCGTTGTTGCGGCTTCTTCGGGTAATGCAGGCGCATCTTTATCTGCTTATGCCGCTGCTGCGGGAATTGAATGTAAAATTATAACGACTAAAAAAATGAATCCTATTTGGAAAAAAGCGATTGAATTACCCGGAGCCGAATTAGTATTGATGAACACACCTAAAGAAAGATGGCCCTATATGCAAAAAAAGGTTGAGCAGGAAGGCTGGTATCCGGTTACCAATTTTGTAGCTCCTCCTGTAGGTAGCAATCCTTTTGGTATTCAAGGATATAAAACCATATCTTATGAAATTTACGAAGAACTCGGCGATGATATACCGTCTTTTATCCTGATCCCGTCCTGTCGTGCCGATTTACTTTGGGGGGTTTATGAAGGATTTAAGGATTTATTAGATTTGGGATTAGTTCAGAAGGTACCACATTTAGTAGCTGTTGAGCCATATGCAAGAATTACCAAAATTCTTGAGGGAGAAGACTATCGAAATATATTTTCGGGGGACAGTTCCGCAACGGTGTCGATCGGAGGTGATACTGTCACTTATCAGGCTGTATCTGCGGTCCGGCTGTCAGGTGGAGCTGCAAGCAACATTAGTCAGAATCAGGTTGCTGATTATCAACGTGAACTTGCCAAGAGCGGCTTTTACCTTGAAAGTTCGGCAGCAACGATAATTGGGTCTCTTACCCAGCTTATTGCCGATAAGATTATTCCGCAAGGCGCCTGTGTGCTAATGATTGCAACCTCTAACGGATACAAAGATATACCGTAAAAAATTATAAATTGTATATTTGAAAATTTAAGAAAGAAGTGGAAAAAATGAAAACTATTGTTAATACAAATAGTGCTCCGGCGGCTATTGGACCGTATTCTCAGGCAATTAAAGCTAATGGCTTTTTATTTGGCTCAGGACAAATTCCGGTTGATCCTTCAACCGGGAATGTTTGCAGCGGCATAGAGGCTTCGACACGGCAAGTGCTCGAAAATATTAAGGCCATCTTACAAAGTGAAGGGCTTAGGTTCGATAGTGTTGTGAAGACAACCGTATTTTTAAGAAGTATGGATGATTTCCGAATAGTGAATTCGATCTACGGTGAATATTTTATAGAGGGTGCTCCTGCAAGATCTTGTGTACAAGCAGTTAAATTACCTAAAGATGTATTGATAGAAATCGAATTTATTGCAATAGCTTAAAAGTAAAAATGATTTGAGAGAATTCAACGCATGTAAAATATAACAACAATAATTTACCAATATCATTGATTTTACTGAATTTGTATAACGATAAGGTATGTGAAGAGTGTCAATACCTTCCTAAACCGCATGTCAGTGGTTCAAGTCCTCCCGGGTGCACCAACAAGAGTATAGTAACGGCAAGTACTTCAGAAATTCTGAACCTTGCCGTTACTATGTTTTTTTTAGATTTGTATGCTATTTATGCTACGGTGCTTTCTTACAAACGTAAGAAGATAAAAATTGACTATTCCGAAGCAGTAATATTCTTGTTTTGATGAACAGCCATAGTACTTTTTTATGTGGTTTATCATGGCCATATTACCTTATGTCAGGAGAAGGATATAGGAATAATTTGTTAAAGTTAAAAATTAATTGATATTTAACGAATTTAGGTCGATTATAGTGGCTCAGTCTGCATCAACAGCTGGATCAGACATAAGGAGGTTCTTAAATGAACAACAAGTGTAAATTCATTTCACACACCAGTACAGCATCTGAAAAACCATTGCGAGTCAAGGAAATTGGGAGTTTTTATGTTGGCGGTCAGGATGTTACATTGGAGGGACTGCCTACATATGAAGCCGTGGCGGTACCAGGAGGAGCACCACGCAAGGTAGATCCTAACGGTGATTTTATCACGGGACAAATGTATGTACAGTATGTACAACTAGCAGATACGAAAGCAAAATATCCGTTATTGATGTGGCATGGCGGTGGTTTGACCGGTTCCAACTGGGAGACGAAACCTGATGGCCAACCAGGCTGGCAGTCTTTTTTCTTGAAAGCTGGCCACGATATTTATATATCTGATGCGGTCGAACGTGGCCGTTCTTCCTGGTCCCGCTATCCGGAGCTCTATAAGACTGAGCCTGTGTTCCGGCCCAAAAAGGAAGCCTGGGAATCCTTCCGCATTGGTCCCTTATATGCTACTAACCCTTCTGAACGAATAGCGTTCCCTGGGGTGTTGTTTCCCATAGATGCCTTTGATGAATTTATGAAACAGGCGGTTCCCAGATGGACGTCGAACAATGCCGCTATTCAGGCTGCTTACGATCAACTCTTGCAAAAAATGGGACCCTGCGTACTGCTTGTCCATAGCCAGGCTGGCCCGTTTGCCGAAAAGGCAGCTCTGAATGCGCCTGACAAAGTGAAAGCTATAGTTTTGTTAGAATCAGCAGGGTCACCAAACATTGAAAAGGAAAACTTGGCGGCAGTTAAAAATATCCCCCACTTATTTATCTGGGGAGATAACGTGCAGAAATACCCCACTTGGGCTGGACCTAAAGGTTATTACGCTATAAGTGAGCGATACCGAGATGCTCTTGTCGCAAGCGGTGTTCCTGTTTCCTGGATTGATTTGCCTCAAATCGGCATCACAGGTAATTCGCATATGATGATGATGGATAAAAATTCTGATGCCATTGCTACCATCATACAAAAATGGTTAGAAGATCAACGATTGATGAAATAGTTTGAGACAATGTTATTAAATATAACCGACCTTCGCGGGGAATCGAAAATGCATATATTCTTATTGCGAAAAGCCGTCGGACAATCTGTAGTATGTCTTAGAAAAACTGCCAGGACGGTAGGGGTGAGGGTCTACCCAATGTCAGTCTGTTCATTTTTTAAAACACCAAATATTGGAATAAAATTGAGCTTTGCAACTGTACCTGATGATATTAGGAATGGAATTCAACTTCTTTACAAAGTATGGTTTAAATAAACGAGTCGGTTCGTTATGCCGCTCGTTTATTATGGTGCAAAAAACGCAAAAATGGTCTGTTATCTACCAGCGCGTGTCAGTGGTTCAAGTGCAGGTCTGCTAATTGAAAAAACCGATTGAGTCAATGAATATATTAAATTTCACTTTTTTTAGCGAGAAAGATAAAATGAAAGCAACATAAATATAGAGCCTAATTAATTGTCAGGCCGAGAAGAATGTCCTACAATTAAGAAAAGTAATTGTAGGATGTGTTAAAATATGGATTTGCGTTTATTAAAAACTTTTCTTTCCGTAGCAAAAACTGAGAACATCACACAATCTGCACAAGAAATTAATTTTAGTCAACCTACTGTAACAGCTCAAATCAAAGCATTGGAAGAACATTTTGGAGCTTTGCTGTTTGAACGAGTAGGCAAAAAGTTGTATATAACAGAAGCGGGAAAGTGTTTGATTAGCTATGCAGAAAAATTGCTAGTCATTCATGGCGAAGCTCAAGCGGCTTTGCGAGAATTCTCATATGCTAAAAGCATCAAGATAGGTCTTGGTACGGCAGTGGCGGCACATATACTTTCGCCTATTCTTCAGGAATTTCAGGGAAAAATGCCTAATGTTGCAGTAAGTATTGAGCATTGTTTTAGTTTGCCGATTACAGTGAAAGGCATATTGGATAATAGTTTTGATTTTGCAGTGGTTCATGATGAAATTAGCCACAATAGAATTCTGCAATTTAATGTTGCGGTGCAAAGGCTAGTGTGGGTTGTGTGCCCGAGCCTTGTTGAAAAATATGGAAATGACATTTGGCGGTACCCGTTTATCGCATTAAAGCAAGGTAGCATTTATCGAAAAATATATGATGAAATATTTCGCGAAAAGGGGATAAGACCGGTTTTGGAATACAGCGATTCCGAAGCAATCAGGCAGGCTGTGCTAAACGGATTGGGAGTGGGCATATTGCCGGAAGTATTGGTTAGAGACAGCGTAAATGATGAGACATTGGTTGAGCTTAAGCAGGTGCCAAAACTCGGAGTTACATTTTCGGTCATTTTCCATAAGGAAAAAACATTTACAAGGGAAACGCAGGCACTATTAACAATGATGGCTTCACGTGTAAAACTTAAAAGTTCGCTGTTAGATTATTTACACTCCATATAAGCGGAGAGGATTGGGGCTTATGGTAAAAATTTTAGGCGGCACGGAAAAAATATATAATAAAGCTCTATTAACTGGAGGATTAGCGCATTTTATGCATGATGGAGTTACCGACATGCTGTATGTCTTTTTTCCAATATGGCAAGCCCAGTTTTCGCTGACATTCACTGAGATCGGTTTTTTGAAAACCCTTTTTTCAGGCACTATGGCCGGTTTTCAAGTACCGTCAAGTTATCTGGCTTGCCGAATAGGAGGAGTTCGGTTGCTGGTACTGGGGACAGTACTTACAAGCGTTTCCTTATTCCTGTATGGGTGGGCACCAACGCTAGTAGTTTTAGGCTGTTTACTTATTGCAGGAGGATTAGGCTCAAGTGTACAGCATCCATTATCTTCGTCGCTAATTTCTAACGCTTATCCTGATAATGATGCGCGAAGAGTTGCGCTGAGTACGTTTAATGTGGCAGGTGATATCGGTAAGCTGCTTTTGCCGGCTGGAGCTTCCTTAATAATAAGTCGGTATAGTTGGCAGGCTGCAAGTCAGGTTATGGGGATAGTGGGTATAGGAATAGCAATTCTTCTTTTTATAAACAGTAAAAATATAATCTATCAGAATGCCCGGCCAGAAAGTGCAAAACGAGCAAGTAAATCAATGGTATGGAAAGCAAGCAAAGGCTTTTGGGCTTTGTTAATAATAGGAATGATTGACAGCAGTACGAGAATGGGATTCTTAACTTTTTTCCCTTTTGTGCTGCAAGATAACGGGGCGGTGGTGACGACAATCGGGTTAGCGCTGTCTCTCATATTTGCTGGGGGCGCTATGGGCAAATTTGTCTGTGGTCTGCTAGCTACAAAAGTTGGAGTACTCCGGTCGGTCATCATTACGGAGATACTCACATCGCTTTGCATTTTGGGTATGCTCAGTTTTTCATTACATGTTGAAATAATGCTGTCTTTGCTTCTCGGGGTGGCCTTAAATGGTACTTCTTCCGTACTTTATGGCAGCGTTCCGGAATTGGTACCGGAAGGAAATAGACAGCAAGCTTTTGCGATATTTTATACAGCAACGATTGCTTCGGGAGCATTCTCGCCCTGGTTGTACGGAGCTGCAAGTGATATTATCGGAATAAAAGCATCTGTAGTATTGATAGCGCTAGTGGTATTGTTTGTTATTCCGCTAACCATACCAATCAAGAGAAACCTTGTTTGGTGATCCCTTTTGACAAAACGGATGGCTAATACCTTTATTAGCGCTTTGACAGGAGTATTTTTTATATAGCCATAAAGTTGACACTTCAACTTTATGGCTATATAATTTAGTTGAAATATCAATCAATTAAAATTGCTATGGAGGGGTTAAGATTATTAAATTGGAAAATGAAGTACTTCGAGAAGTAGGGTCGTTGGCTCGTTGTATTCAGTCTATAAGTGATATTAAATATCGCCAAATTAATTTAAAAAGAGGTCAATTTGTTTTTTTAACTCGTATTTGCGAAAATCCGGGTATCAGCTTAATTGAACTTTCCAATATTCTCAGGGTAGATAAGGCAACATCAACTAAGGTAGTACAAAAGCTGATGAAAGAAAATTATGTTTTAAAAGAACGTAATGATGAAGATAAAAGGGGATGGCATTTGTTTCCTTGTGGCAAAGCACAAGAGATTTACCAATATATTATTCAAGAAGAGAATCGGAATATTGAAATATGTTTTACGGGATTAAGTATAGAAGAAAGAGATACAGTTTATCGATTACTTAAGCGGATGAGTGAAAATATTGAACATGATTGGAAGGAACTCAAACATTATAAGGGCGAGTCAAAATAGGACAGGAGGAAATAAAATGGGAGAAGTTCTAATTACAAAATATACTGACAAATACAGGGAAGATGTTATTGATTTAATTCTCAGTATTCAGCAAAAAGAATTTAATATTCCTATAACAAAAGAAGATCAGCCTGACTTAAGCAATATAGCCAATTTTTATCAATCAGGGGATGGGAATTTTTGGATAGCTCTTAATAACGGTCAGGTCGTTGGGACGATTGCATTAATCAATCTAGGAAACCATCAAGGGGCATTGAGAAAAATGTTTGTCAAGGCTGCTTTTAGAGGAAGTAGATATAATGTGGCAAAATCATTATTGCACCAGTTAATGATATGGTCTAGCGAGCATGATCTTTATGAAATTTATTTAGGAACTACAGAAAAGTTCCTAGCGGCGCATCGTTTCTATGGAAAGAATGGTTTTGTACAAGTAAATAAAGTGCTATTGCCAGAGACTTTTCCTATTATGCAAGTTGATACAAGTTTTTATAAACTTAAAATTGAATAAGGTTAATAATCTTCGGCTTTATTTGAGCGGGGCTATACAACTTAGAATGTCTATCCAGCTATTATTACTTGCAAACGACAGTGCGTCGTAATATGGCTGGAACCGCATGTACTGAGTGAAATGATTAGGCAAGTAGATGCTGGGGCCCATTTTTCGATTTTGGATGAATTCGTTTAAGACCGGATAAAAAACAAATTCTGACAATACGTTTTCAATGCTTTTACAGCAGGTATCGGCTTTGACGAGATTGGCATCAGCTTGTTTTATTAAGTCTTGCAAGCTGATGAGTGCAGACGGTTTTGTCGATAAGCCGGGTAATTTTTTAAGTAATTTATTATCAAGTATTAGTATAGCCAGGTTATTGATTAATGCTTTCAGCACTATAAAAATTTTTGGAGCCAGCGAAATGGCGAAAAGGGCAGTATCCAAAGGAAATTTTAGATTAATGGATTGAACTATATTTTTGACAGATGTCTTCACACTATATTTACTTGCTTCATTGCTGATAAGTAAATTGATGAGAGCATGCCAAGGCAACCCTTGCATGGGGGGATTTTCCTGTGGTACTATCAAATATTTTACGCAATGTCCGGCTAAAGCCAATTCATACCAAATTTCCACTAAATTCATATAGCAAGTATCAAATACCATAATGTCAATGCTTTTTTGTGTTTGTGTGTAAAAAGAGGATAGTGCCTGGACAAATTCCCGGATACTTATTAGATCTATTATTTCGCGGCCGCAATCCATCATTATCCCGGCAAATCCTGCGCTATGCCCGCACATGACCAGCATAAGGCGATTGGCGGTAAATTGCGAATATCCCCATAGTAAAAATTCAATAAAGGATGTTGCTTTTCCCATATTGGCGCAGCCCAGGGAATCACTTAGAGCGAGCCAGCCGTTTTTGCTGATATAACGCCGCGAATCTCGCTGCGCGGCGTTATTTTCCTGCACTTTTCTGCCGAACTGAGCCGCAACATTTATATTCGGAGGAATTCTGATGTTTTGCAGAACTTTGAATTGTTCTGCCAAGGTTTCTTCCAGGTCATTATTTCCTGCAATATACAGCAGCACAGTCCACTGATCAATCGTTGCCATAGTATTTATTATACCTCCGGACAGTATGGTCAACTTCGCTTTTACCGTTGAAAAGCACGGTAGTTTATTTGCTTATAAGGATTAGTTATGTAAAAGCGGGGCTTGATATATTTCTATTCAACATGGCCGGCATAAGTGCCCCCAAAAATCGCAGCAGCAAGAATTGAGGTCTCAGGCCAATTTACGAGCATATAATGTAAAAGTGAAAATTTGCGATAAAGGGCGGATTACTGGATGGAGTCTGTATCATTTGACTATACCGGAGCATTGCAACCGTTTACTGTTCCGGAAGATGTAACCAAAATTACCGTTACCGCGGTTGGTGCCCATGGGGGCGGAGTTACCCTTACAAGTCATTCTGGTGGCTTCGGGACATCTATTACAGGGGATTTTGTGGTTACTCCCGGTCAGAATTTAGCGGTGCTGGTGGGGGGAGCCGGCAGAGATGCCATTCATTCGGGAGGCGGTGGCGGCGGATCCTTTGTATGGCGCGGAACAGACTATAGAGACATTGCTACGGCTACGCTGCTGGTTGCCGCGGGAGGCGGTGGCGGCGCGGGACTTTCAGGGAATGGACTGGGAGCCGGCACTTCAACTAGTGGCGTTACTGTCAGCGGCGGCGGCAGCGGCGGTAGCGATGGAGATGGCGGTGGTTATGCCAGCGACGCAGGCGGAGGAGCGGGGATAGCCGGTAATGGCAAGGGGGAGGGAAGTTCTATGGGGGGAACTGCAATTTATTCCGAAGGTAAGGGAGGAACAAGTACGGACGAAACAAACAGTGGCGCCGGAGGCTATGGCGGCGGTGGGGCAGGAGGGCCTGTTGGTGTCAATGGTGGGGGAGGCGGAGGCTACAGCGGAGGCGGCAGCGGAAGTATCGCTACTGGCGGAGGCGGTGGTGGTTCCTTTAATGCCGGTACGAATCAGAATAATACTCCCAGCACCAGAGCCGGCAATGGGACGGTTACGATAAGTTATGGCGCATCAGATCCGTCAACTACGCGGGGACTGCGGGTTTTCTATCCGTAAAGGGAAGCCTTTTTCGGCAAATTTGAACTGGACGATAAAAGGGTTAAATATAAATACGACCAAGTATTTAAAAGCATTGATGTAATTTATTTTATAAGAGTGCATGTGTTTAGTATAATTGACAGCTTTTATTCTTAAACCGCGTGCCTGTGGTTTGAATCCTCCGGGGAACACTAATTAAAAAATAGTAACGGCAAGGCATCAGAGATTTTGAGCCTTGCCGTTTTTGTATTTTAAGCAGTTTTGTACGAGGCTTTCATGTACGGGACAGCGGTTTTTCCCGCCACTTTATACTCCGGATAGCTTCCGGCGGAAGGTGATCCATCTGTTGCGAAGGGGACTGTAAGGGTGCGCAATTAACCAAGGGCTAGGCAGGTTAGTCCGGACAGAATAACGATGGCAGCGGTTATACGAAGTTTAGCGTCTTCTTCCGCCAGGAACCGGGCTCCCATGATGGCCCCGATTAAAATACTGACTTCTCGGGCGGGGGCGGCATAGCTCACCGGCGTAAAAACCATAACTGTGAGAACAAGAATGTAGGAAAGCGGACACAAAATCGCGACACCAAAAATCGAGCGGCGGTTGGTTCGCCATTGTGTAATTGCGTTTTCACGGTTTTTCAAGGCATAGGGCAGCATCAACAAAGCCTGACCGACAGTAGTGCCCCAATACAGCAGTATTGGCGGAACCGCCATATTGCTGACTGCATACTTATCCCAAAGGGTGTAGCCAGCAATAAAAACTCCGGTGAAAACAGCAAACAGAATAGCCGAGGAGGCTTTACTTTCGGCATACTTTGCCGGGTTGCCTAAAAGAAGAAATACACCGACTGCGATAAACAGGGTACCTGTTAATGCAATGAAAGACGGGTGTTCTCCCAGAAAAAAGATGGCAGCCAGTGTCGACAGCAAGGGGCCTGTACCACGGGCCAGAGGATAAACGAGCGAAAGGTCACCGGCTTTATATCCTTTATTTAGCAATAGGAAGTATCCGACATGAAGAATAGCACTTCCCAGCATAAAAATGATGTACCCCCAGTGGAATGAGGATCTTGTAATCCATAGCAAGGCAATAACAACCGGGATATACAGTACGGATGCAACCACATTAAACAACCACACGAACACAGCTCCGCCACAGGCTTTTTTGGATATAAAATTCCATGTTGCATGAAAGAAGGCTGCACCGATAAGAAGCAGTAAGGCCAGAACGGTCAAATTCATTTCCTCCTTTTACATATCCTAATGATAACAGTATTGAATATTTTCCAGCTTCATGTTAATTTTAAATATAGAATGACAGAATGTAAAACGAGAAAACTTTGTATTTAATATTGAAATATTCTATAGGTGGTGGCAGGGTGTATTTTTTGGGAATCGAAGCGTTTCTAGCCATTGTACAAACCGGCAGTCTAACGAAGGCCGGTGATTTGCTAAATTTAACACAAGCGACTATCAGCTATCGATTGAAAACCCTGGAGCATCTCTTGGGAAATACCCTAATCGAACGTAATAAAGGCGCCCATACCGTTTCTTTAACTATATTTGGAAGAAATTTCATTAATGTAGCAGAACGTTGGCGAGTATTAAAGCTAGAGACAGATTCTTTGTGTAGTGACCGACCGGAATTGCATCTTTCGATTGGCGGTTCCATGAGTCTGAACCGCTATCTTTTGCCGCCGGTATTTCAGGCACTCAGCAAACATATACCCGAAATACAACTTCGGGTTCGTACAGAGCATTCCTGTGAACTCTATAAATGTATTGAGCGGCGGGAAGTTGATGTAGCCTTTGTGAAAAGGGAACTGTCATTGCCTAACATTGAAATAGAGACTTTTTATATTGATGAGATGGTATTGGTCAGGCCTTTCACTCCTGACAATATTGCAATGAAATCGGTTCACCCGCAAGAGTTGCGAGGCGAGCATGAGTTGTATATCAATTCGACCGGGTGGGGTTCCGCTTACCAAACATGGCATGACCAGTGGTGGGGGTCTGGCTGTTCAGCCCGCATTAGAATTGATAGTACCGGAATGATCTTTCCGATGATGCAGGATTCCAGGCAATGGGCCATCGCTCCCAAGACGATAGCCACTGCATTTATCAAATTGGGCCAATGCGTTATCCAACAGCTATCTGATCCGCCGCCGTCCATGGTATATTATAAAATCACACATACCTGTCCCAAGCCGGTAACCATGGAGAGCCTCAATATATTGAACCGCTATCTGGGGCTGATTAATCAATAGGAGACTCTTCTATTGTTTTGTCGATGTTCACAATAAGCATCGAATTTTCGCTAAAGAATGGGGTTGTTTGCTGGTTCTTTTTCTAACACTGCTCAAACCGGCGCGAAGAATTTCAATTTCTTTGTTTAGTGTTGTCACGTTCAACATGGATTTCCGCTTACTTATAACGAAACTTTCTGAAATGCTTAGTGAAATCAATGCTTTCCGGGATTTCGCCGTAGCAAGTACTACGTTATGAGTCAAAGACACGTAACGATTTGTAGTTTTCAGCGATGACAAAGGTTCGAGACCATTTTGCTAAGTTTTTCAGAAATTCAGATCTACTGCGGTTGATCGTACGCTTTCTTAAACAGGGATCATGGAACAGGGCAAAAACGATGTGACGGAAATGGGAACGCCACAAGGGGGGGAATTATATCTCCTACTTTGGCGAACGTATACCTGCACTATGTACTGGACCTGTGGTTCACCGTCAAAGTGAAACGGGAAAGCAGGGGAGAGGCATATCTCATCCGGTATACCGATGACTTTCTGTGCTTCTTCCAGTACCAAGAAGATGCTGAAACTTTTAATCAGAAGCTCATTGAGCGATTGAGGAAATTCAATCTGGAGATAGCGGAAGGCAAAACAAAAGCATTGAATTTGGACGCTTTGCGCAAGAAAGGCGTGCACGGCGAGGAGAAGGTAAACCGGGAACTTTTGATTTTCTCGGATATACGCATTACTGTAACCAGAGTCAAAATGGAAGATTCCGCGTCAAGAGGGCAACCAGTAGGAAGAAATTCCGAGCGAAGCTAACAAGCCAACCGCTTTTGCACAATGGCTTCACGAGAATATGCATACAGAGATAGGAGAGCTAGTAAGACAAGTTAATGCTAAGTTAGTTGGGCATTACCGCTATTACGGGGTAACCGATAACAGCGGCAGAATTCATGGCTTTGCATATTTCATACGGCGTAACCTTTTCGCTGCGCTGAATCGTCGGAGCCAGAAAAAGAGTCTTACATGGGAAAAAATTCGCAAAACTTAACGAGCGATTCCCACTTGCAAGGCAAGAATCTATGTGAATGTATATAGCTAACGAAGTGAATGATGTTGTGAAGAGCCGGATGCCTTAATAGGGCACGTCCGGTTCTGTGAGGGTTGTGCACCGTGAGGTGGCGCTTCTACTCGACCACGTGTCCTGCACTTTTGAGGAGAGGAGGCCTAACTTTATAAATGTGAATTACTGCGATAGAGCGAGATAAACAAAGAAAAACGTTTGATTATTAAGGGAGGAGATAGAATGAAAAAATTAGGTTTGGTCGGGGGGATGGGCCCGGAGTCTACTATCCTTTATTATCATGACATTGTGTACGGCGTCCAGAAGAACGTCGGTGGCGGTTACTTCCCCAATTTAACCATTGAAAGCGTAAATGTATTTGAGGTTCTGAGATTATGTCGGGAAGGAAAATTTAGTGAACTGGTGGACTACCTTATGCAGGCAATCAACAATTTGACTGCCTGCGGCGCTGAGTTTGCCGCTTTGTCAGCCAACACACCGCACATCGTATTCGACGAATTGAAGAAAAAATCCCCCATCCCGCTCGTAAGTATAATTGACACGGCCTGCAAGGAAGCAAAAAGACGGAATTTTACAAAGCTGGGCTTGCTGGGAACGGTATTTACAATGACCGATGAGTTTTTCAAGGAGCCTTTTATCGACAGTGGAATCGAAATAATTATCCCAAAAGAGCAGGAGATGTCATTGATCAATGAGAAAATTTCCGGTGAGTTGGAGTTGGGAATTATAAAAGACGAAACGCTGCAGGCCTTCTTGAGAATTATCAAACGTATGGAACGTGAGGAAGGCATTCAGGCTATCATACTAGGCTGTACAGAACTTCCCTTAATCTTAAACGATGAGGTAACTCCCATCCCTTGTTTGGACACGATGAAAATCCATGTGCAGGCGCTGGTGGATACCATCACAGAACGATTATGAAGGCAATCGCCTATCAAAAATTACGGCAATTAGTGTTAGAAGGTAATTGGCATATGGACAGCCTAAAAGTGATAAGACGATTTGATCTAAAAAAAGCTGGAATTTGTTCCGCAGTGGCGCGGACTGCTAATATCATCGTTCATC
>JBDKTO010000050.1 GCA_039680175.1 Veillonellales bacterium
TAGCCGAAATCCGTATTGACATGATTGATCCGTACCCCGACTTCGCAGGGATAGTCAATCGTTTTCAGCGCCTCGCAAACCAGATGCCGGGCGGCATCTTTTTCGGTGATAGCTACCGAATCCTCCAAATCCAGCATTAAGGTATCGGCGCCGTAGATGCCGGCATTGGTCAGCATTCCCGGATTATTGCCCGGCACAAACATCATCGTCCTACGCAATCTCATAACTTCTCCTCCTCTTCACAACCTTTACACATTCCTTACTATAAATTTTTGCTCTGCGAGTTCCTCTAGGCCAATGCCCGCTGAATGGCGGTTCGTACGCGAGCCCGGATGGTACAGTCCAAGGCGCCTTTGTCGTTAGCCTGTACCCTTACGTTTGTAATGTTATTTTCAACCAGCACCTCTTCAATGACTTGCCTGATTCTCCCACCGAACTGTTTGCTAACGGGACTGACGATTTCAATGAACGTCTCTTGTCTTTCACTTACCGGAACAAGAGTAATCATAATATCATTGGATTCAATCGTCCCAGCCTGCCCTGTCTTTGTAATCTTCTCCATATGCGCACCTCTATTTTTTTAAATAAACTACCATTATATAAGAATCCTGGGTATGTCGATCTAAAGATGAACTCAAATTAGCATTTCGATTATCCCTGTAAATGCAGCAACCACCATAATCCATAACGGGTTTAGCTTCATTTTGACTACGTTCCATATTGTGAACGCAATAAACAGATAAGCCAGCCAATCCGTATCAATACTTTGCGCAATAACCCAGCCGCTTGCAAAAATCAATCCCATGGAGATTGGTGCAAGTCCTTGCTCAATTGCTGTTTGCCAACGATTATTTTGGAACTTTAGCCATAGGCGGCTGCTAACGTAGGTAAGTGTGCAAGATGGGCCATACATGGCTATTGTCGCAACAATAGCGCCAGGCCAGCCGGCAGCCTTCCAACCGACGAGAGCGACTATTAACGATCCGGGACCCGGTGCAGCTTGGGTAATCGCGAATGCTGCTATAAACTCGCCATCTGTCAGCCAGTGATGCACGAGCACAGCTTCCCGGTGAATGTCGGGAATAACGGTATTACCGCCGCCTATTGATGCCAACGAAAGTGATCCAAACAATATAAGCAGCGAAAAAAATATACTATTCATCTGCTTTTTCCTTTGTGTTAGTTTTAACAGTATTACGCCAGCATACCAAAACACTTAAAGGAATTAACACTGCCAGTACCGGCAAAAGAGGCCAACGAAGCACGCCCACTGTAAAAAAAGAGGTCAGCATCAGGCAAAACGTCCATAGAGTAAAATTATATCGCTGAGACAACTTTACTCCCATGCCTAGAGTCATTCCAACTGCTACCGCAGACATTTCTTTTAGAGCTGCAACTACGCTCTGTATATTTTGAAAATGAAAATAAGCAATTCCCGCTGTAACTACAATAAAAAAGGGCACGACAATGAGGCCGGACAAAGCGGCTAAAGCCCCTGAAGCCCCTCTAAGGCGCAGGCCCACATAAATAGCAAAGTTAACTTGATTTGGACCAGGTAAAATACGGCATAGCGCAAAAGATGAAAGGAACTCTTCATCGGTTAACCATTTGCGTTCTTCCACGACAATTAATTGTGCCCAGGCAGAAAGGCTACCCCCAAAACTAGCTAACGATATTTTAAGATAGCCGATCAGGATATTCCATAAACTTACTTTGTGCTTTTGTCGTAAGGCGAGATTGGCATTCATCATTAAAACCCTCAACTTATTCTACTGACAGTGAAAACTTATTATCATTCGGGTTTATTTGTAGAGCATTAAAAACAAACTTGCTATGGCGGCTAAAAGCACCCCCAAACCATTGCGTTTTATTATCTCAAATGGGCTTACCCCTCCGGCGAACCTGGAGCAGATGATTATGCCCGGAGTAATTGGTGATACGGTACGCCCCAAAGCTCCCCCGATTGTGGCCGCACTGCCCATATCGGTGATCTGCAGCCCAAACTTGGCAGCTTCCACTGAAACAGCTTTATTGAAGGCCAAAGTAGCCGCCTCTCCCGTTCCCGCCATAACAGCCATTATGAACGGACCAAAGACCGAGCTGATTTTTGCAAAACCGGGGTTAGATATCATTGCATCTGTCAGTGCTTTTACCATACCTAACGAGTTCATGCCGCTAACAAAAATGGTTGCACAAATAATAATGCCAAAAATATTCCCAAAAGCATCACCCATTCCTTTAAAAAAGGCGCTGGAAACATCACCGGGACTCTTACGAACAACTAGGAAAGCGATAATTGTACCAATAATCATCGTATGTGAAATAGATAACGGTTTAAAAAGCGGTACTACTCCCGTACCTCCCAAAATCAAAATTGAAATTGGAATTACAGGAATACTCGCTTTAAGAGCACTAACTTTAAACTCTGCGCCCTGCGTGACCGCCATCGAATCTGGTGGTTCGTAGCCCCTATTCTCCTTTCGTATATACGCAACAATCACCAGATTTAAAATGATTATGCCTAATGCCACAAATATAGCAACCATATCGTTTGCGATTACATTGAGCGGAGTAGTTTTAGCCATTTCAGCCACAAAAACATTATGAACAAAACCCGGATTGAGCAATGAACCAAACGTGCCGCTGAATACTGCCGCAGCGGCCATCGCCGGATGTACTCCCGCCGCCATAAGTAACGGAATTAAAATTGATCCAGCCGCAGCCGAAGCTCCTGCTGCGCTTGTCAGTGACACATTAATGAAAAAGGTCACAATAGTAGCTCCGGGTATAAGAGCGGGGCCAACTCTTTTTAGTCCGTTCACTAACAGATGAATCAGATGCTGATCACATTCTGTAACCCTCATAACCACAGTAAATCCCATAACAGCAACGATTGGCTCGAACAGTTTATACTCATGCATTGAGTTGGAAAACGACTGGAATGTTGCCAGCGGGTCACCAGAAATAATAGCCATTGTAAGGCCACTAACAAAAAGGACCATCCGGGGTTCATACTTTCGTACTAAACAATACATAGTAGCTAAAACAATCACGCCGCCAATGAATAGAAACATACAGAGTCCTCCCCACAATGTAGAAATCAACTTTTCCTTAAAGTACGCCCTTTAACTAGTTTTAACTAAATCGGTAATTCAGGTGGGGAGTCTACCCCACCTGAATCAACGACACCTATAGAGGCGGGAGTCTTGGCACATCGCCTAAGATAAAGCCCCAGAAGTAATATTGCTATGGCACAAGTAGTCCGGTCAATTGCGAGACATCTTTTATTTCTTCCAAATTGTATATCGTGTTTACAATCTCATCCATTCTTTTGTCCGAAAGGATTTGGCCTGCCAGGCTCTTGAATTTCAAAATCAGATCATCTCTGGTCAATGGATTATCCGGACCGCCTTTGCCATTCCAAATAATCTTGGTAAATTCCCGTCCATCACGGGTACGTACCTTCATTTCACAACCCCATTTGGCCGGATAAGCAGCTGTATACTTGTCCGAACTGTGCACTGAGATACGGCCGCACAATTCTAGCAGTTTGGGGTCTCTGATTCGTTCTTCGGTAAACTGGCAAGTGCCGGCGGTACCGTCAAAAAATGCGGCGGCAATGCCATAGGGAATCGAGAATGTCGCTTCGAATCTATTTTTTGGTACTTGGAAAGTCCCGCATTGCTTCACACCGATTTCGTAAGTATATACATCAATTTTTTCAATATCTTCTGGTTTAATATTTTCCTCTTTACGCAACTCCAAAACACCATCAATCGAAAGATGCATGCTGCGGCAGCAAGCATACGGTTTTCGACCCACGCGCAGCACATTCCAATGTTCCCCCAAACGCTCGATAACAGTGTCACAATTATATTCATCCGATGTCGCACGGAAAAAGCCGCCGTCGCTGGCTTCCAAAATTGCGCTCGGCCCGGTCATACCGCCCTTTGCCAGCAAAGCTGATATTACTCCCGCTTCTGCGGCATGACCACCATGAAACTTCTTGTTCCCCGCTCCATCCTCCATAAACGCCCACAACCCGCTGGCCTGGGTACCGGCAAGGCCCAAAGCGCTCACAGTCTGAGCGGTGTTAAGGCCTAATATGTTTGCCGCGCTGGCGGCAGCGCCAAAAACTCCGCAAGAAGATGTCGCATGCCAGCCCCTAAGGCGATGAGAAGCCGTACCTACTGCAATGGCAACACGAAGACCGACCTCATAGCCAGTAGCCACTGCGGTAAGCAACTGCTTTCCTGAAATCTTTTGTTCTTCTCCCAACGCAAGCGCCCCGGGAATAACAACTACTCCCATATGGCACTTACCTTGGGGATGAAAGTCATCCATTTCCAGCGCATGAGCTGCGGTACCATTAATCAAAGCAGCCATTGGCACAGACGCTCGCCGATTGGTCCCCCATAGGGCACAGTCATCCTGCCGGTCATAGTGCTTCAGGGTATCGGTGATTCCCTTTACATCTGCTAAATTAACCGCCGGAATAGCTCCTGCCAACGTATCAATGATGTTTTCTTTCGCTTTTTCAGCCACTGTTTCGGGTAATTGATCATACTCCAATTGAGAAAAATAGGTCGCCAGCTTTGTTGTTAATGTCATAATCTTTCTTCTCCTCCCGATTTTTGTTCTATTATGAATGGCTTGCTGCTTATTCCATGATCATTTGATCCAGCAACCCGCCAATTTCTGTAAGCAAGTCAAGCTGCCGTATTTTCTTCAAGAGTCCGACGGCTTGTTCCGGCCGCAAATAAGGGCTGACATTATTTGTATATTTTAGAATAATGTCCTTTTCGTCGATGGGATTTTCCGCAGCCCCCTTTTCATATTTTTGGCTCTGCTGATACACGGTTCCATCATTGAGAGTCACTTTTACCCATCCCGGGAAATGACCGGGGTTCTTGACAGTTTCATCCTCCACGCACTCGATCTTATCAATCATGTCTTTGACCGCATCTTCTGACATATATTTAGGATCAATTTCCTGCGGACTTATTTTCCCTTTTAGCATCGTCATTGCCACTATATACGGCAAACTGAACCGCATGCCATAGTCGGTAGTCGGTCTTTTCTTTGCTTTTTCCGGCACACAGACAATATGATAGCAGCGTTTTTCGATACGACATTCAATCTGAGATACTTCCGCTGCTGTAAAGCTATGCTTCTTCTGAAGATCCAGCACGCAATCGATAAACGAATGAATCATATGGCAAATCGGATAAAGCTTCGCACCAATTTCCATAGTCCGCCATTTTTGGCCCAAATCACCAAAAGCTTCCTTTACGCCGTCCACCGACCCGAGATGCGTGGCATAAAGACCGTATTCCCCTTCCAAAACTTCATACGGACCAGTTAAACCGTTTTGTGCCATCAACAAAGCATATATTCCCGCATGACTGGCCCAGCCCGGATGAATTTTCTTGACCCATGATCCGTCATGGAGGAATTCTTGCAGTGCTGCAGCCTGACTGCCGCAAATTCCGAGCGCATTGATCAGTACGCTCTTAGGCAGTTTGAGCAGCTTTGCCGCCACGCAAGCCGACGCAAACGGCGCCACAATGCCGGTGCAATGAAACCCGCGGTCATGAAATCCTCCCCGTGCCGCCAGTGCTAAGCGAATAATAATTTCATAGCCGCAAATAATTGCACCTAAAATATCCTTGCCGCTGGCGCCAGCAGCCTCCCCTACCGTAAAAGCAGTACTAACCACACTGGCACTCGGATGAACCACTCCGCCTACGTGAGTGTCGTCATAATCCAGACCATGAATCAATGCTGCATTCGCCAAAACCGCATCGGCTATCCCAACTTTTTGCTTCGTTCCCCACAGAGTACTGGCCGGCTTGCTGGCGATATCCAATACAACCTTCCTGACACCTATTGCATACTCCAGATGATAAGCAGCGACAGCAACTCCCAACGAATCGGCTATCATTAGCTTTGCATACTCCCTCACCTCTTTCGGAACATCATTTAAGGAAAATTTCAGGGTATACTCAGCAATCAATTCCGATATTGACATCTTCTATAAACTCCTCCATCCTAATGTAAAAATAATTGCAATGTTTAAAATAATTAAAATCTTATATTTATAATAATAGTACGTTAAATGTAATAAGTAAAATCGAAGTATTATATTAAAACTAATTAATATTTTCTATCATAATGTTAAAATGAACTAATTTATCTCTCCTATGTTCTGCTGTCAATTTTTACGAAAATATTATTGAGTAATGTATGGTAAAATCAACTCAGATAACATATTCGCTGTAACAAACCATTAATTTTGATAGCTAAGATTTATCCCTGCCCCCACATGGCTTATCACTACTTGCTTTAAGGCAACCAAAAATTTTCAAATTCTCCTATAAAGCAAAACATTACTCTATTTGAAAAATTGTTTAAAAGCTTGAAATCCTTATAAATAAGGGATTCGGCCTTTTTTATCTTCTCGCATGTCAAAGATGGAATAATAGTATGTTAAACATAATAAATAAAATAAAAAATATTATATTGAAATCAATCAATATTTTCTATCTATGATTGCAAGTACAGTGAGAGAAAATACAGTACAAAAGTGTATGTTACTGCAAAAATTGCCGCTGAAATTAAAAAAACCAAGGCAGATCATACAACTCAGTTTAACTAATGCTATAGAATTATTTTGGGATCGGCCTGAGTATGAAGCTTTGATAGAATACAAAAACAGCTATTTATCCACTACTAGGTAAATAGCTGTTTACTATTTCTGTGAAAAAATCCAGATTTAGATGTTGAAGGCGTGACGTGACCTTGCAAATCACCTAAATCCTAAATTTAGTTACCGCACCTTGTAGATCCTGGGCCAACTTGGCCAATGCCTGGCTGGATGACGCGATTTCCTCCATTGAGGCCAGTTGTTCTTCGGTTGCTGCTGAAACGCCCTGGGACTCGCCTGCTGATTTTTTGCTAAGATCGTCGATCTTTTTGACCGAACCAACAATCTGCTGGCTTTCAGTAGCCATTTGCTGAATAGCCGCCGAAATTTCTTTCACTTGGTCAGTCACCTGGGTCACCACATTCATAATTTCCCTGAAAGCGGTTCCTGCGGCATTGACCACGTCGGCCCCTGTCTTAACCTCCTGCGTACCTTCGTTCATAGCAACAACAGCTTTATCTGTTTCTCCCTGGATTTCTCCAATGAGTTCGGCAATCTTCTTAGCTGCATCCTGAGACTGCTCGGCCAGTTTCCGCACTTCTTCCGCCACCACTGCAAAGCCCCGTCCCTGTTCACCAGCCCGGGCGGCTTCAATAGCAGCATTTAAAGCCAATAGGTTAGTTTGCCCGGCAATGCCGGAAATGGTGTCCACGATCTGGCCAATTTCCTTGGACCGTTCACCCAGCTTAGCTACAACCTGGGCGGAGGTGTTGACGGTATCTTCGATTTGCTGCATCTGTGTGACCGCTTTTGCCACTTCTTTGTTGCCATTTTTAGCTTTATCGGTCGCCTGAGCCGACTGATCGGCCACCTGGTTGGCATTTGCGGCTATCTGCTGGATGCCTGCCGACATCTGCTCCACTACGGCGGAAGTTTCGTTGGCCGCTTCCAGTTGCGCATTGGCCCCTGCGGCCACTTCGGTAATCGATGTAGCAATCTGATTGGCCGCCTGGGTTGATTGTTCTGCGCTGGCGGTCAGCTCTTCCGACGAAGCCGACACCTGCTCGGTAGCCCCTTGGACCTTTTGGATGAGTCCCCGTAGATTTTGCGTCATCCGCTCGAAACTCTGTCCCAGTCGGCCGATCTCATCATTAGAATCAACATTCAGTTTTATCTGCGATATATTGCCATCAGCAATACGATTGGCCTGTGCCTCCAGCATCTGAATAGGTCTGGCGATGCGACGGGCAAACCACGAAATAATTAGCGCTGTAATGACCAAAACAACAATAATGGTCGCTAATGAAATAGTTGTCAGTGACGATACTACCCCGGTCACCTCTGCCGTTGGCACATCGATCGCTAAAAACCATTTAGCTCCCGGCACCGGCGCAAAAGCTACCGTCTTGTGAACACCCGCGTACTCATAGCTGGCTAAACCCACCTCCCCCTTGACTACACGCTCATTGACTGAACGGAGTATCGGCGGAAAATTAGTGTCTTGCACGGTATTAACCTTCATTGCCATCTCCTTGTCAGGATGAATAATAGCCACACCATCTCCCTGCAAGACATAGGCATAACCAGTTTGCCCCACTTTTATTTCCAATACTTTCTTACTGATCTTCTCCATATTAATGGAGCCGTAGAGTACGCCACTCACCCTGCCGTCCGTTTTGACAGGAATGGCCACCACCGTTGTCGATTTGCCGGTAGACCTGGACACCACCGGATCGGAAATAAACGATTCTCCCTTAATTGCTCGCTGAAAATAATCTCTATCCGCCACACTGTCATGTTTCCCAAACGAATTAATAAATGTTCCATCCGGTTTAACGTAGCCGATGCTGTCGTATACCTTGTAGGTTTGGACAACATTGCTTAAAAAGGGAGCAATCGCTTCAAAATCCCCACTCTGGACTAGCGGCTCCACCGACATGATCAACAGTTCCGCTTTTCGTGCCTCCATCCAGTCACCAACATCGTTTGCAGAATTTATCGCCTTTTCGGTAATGTCCCTGTTCAGATTTTCGGTAATAATCGTTCGCGCCCTCCAGTAGTTTAAACCACCTAAGGCACTCATCGCTACCAAAAAGATCATTAGAATAGTAACCGTTAGCTTTGTCTGAATACTTTTCATAGATAACCTCTGCCTCTCTAATAACCAAATTTCCACGTGAAAACTCATTTGCATCGGTTTCATGAATTGTCACGTGATATTCGTTTAATTCAATTGAGTTCTTACCATCGCCCATTCAAATTGAATATGGCTATTCTGCTGAAATCGACTAAATGGTCATCGCTAAATTCGAAGGCTACAGTCAAAATCAGCAGCATTTATTCTTACTGCTTTATTAAATACCACCACTGCCGCCCATCGTCTGGGCCGAACCAAAAGCTAAAGCTAAAATTTTATGTTATCATAAAGTAAACTAGTGAAAGTTACCCACAATAATGATGAATATTTAAATAATTGAAATCTTATATTTATTGTAGTACAATAAATATAATAAGTATAATCGAAGTATTATATTAAAATTAATTAATATTTTCTATCGGATTTTAATGAGGTAATTTTTTATGGACGAAAAAGATTGGCATATGCTGAAAGTAATAGCCGAGGAAAAGAATGTCACCCGGGCTGCCGCACATTTATATATATCGCAGCCGGCACTTTCCTACCGGCTGAAAAACTTAGAAAAAGAATTGGGAACCGACCTGATAGTTAGAAATTCAAGTGGCATCATTCTCACGTCCGAAGGTGAATATCTGCTATCCTTTGCGAAAAAAATGCTGCCGGAATTGAGAAAAGTGAAAGACCATATCCAAAATATGAAAGGAACAGTCCAGGGAGTTCTGCGGCTTGCCTCATCTTCGGTTTTCGCCTATTATGAACTACCTGCAATATTGAAAGGCTTTCAGCAACTCTATCCGGAAGTGGAATTTCTCCTGAAAACCGGTCGAAATGATACCGTTAACCAACTACTGCAAAAAGGCGAAGTTCCTCTTGCCTTCATCCGCGGGGACTACCTTTGGATGGAAGAAAAGCATCTGATTTGTGAAGAGCCAATCTGCCTTATCTCCTCTAGTTCACTAAACATTAGAGATTTACCTAATCATTCGCAAATCACTGTTTCTACTGCAGGAATACATAACATGGTTGAAGAATGGTGGCGACAGACTTTTGTCGTCCCCCCCCGTATTGGTATGGATGTAGACAACATGAATACTTGCCGGCAAATGGTACTGCACGGTCTGGGCTGGGGGATCATTCCCGCTATAGGCCTTAAAGGTTACGACTCAATTTTTCGAAAAGAATTACACTGGAAAAGCGGCGAACCACTTTCAAGAAAGACATGGTTAATGTGCCGGACTTCTTCCATGGAATTATCCGCAGTACGCTCCTTTGTAGAATACATAAAATCGCTCGATCAATTTTCTTCTAATAGGGAGTGTTAATTCATCACAGTAATAGGGATAACGGCCCATAAGTAGTCGTCGACTGCATCACCAGCAAAGCAGTACCAAAATGAGCAGGTTCTTCTTAGCAAAAGATAAGGAAGACCTGCTCATTCATCTATTCGCGCTCGCATTACTTTCTCAGCAAACCGAAGACTTGCCATAAATTACAAGCCTAGCTATTTAAATCAGCACACAGCAACTAATTCAATCCTTACCAAGACACCTTTCGATGCTTATATGCTCTAGTCTATGAAAACTTTCTAACTCTAGCAGCGAACTTTTATCAACTCCATTGGCCAATCGCAAAAGTTTTCATAACCATCTTCCGTTACAACAATAGTATCTTCAACATTAAAGCCACCCAGCCCATTTATATACAACGGGGCTTCCACCGAAAATACCATATTTGGTTCAAGGACTGTATGATCAAAAGCAGCAATAAATGGAGCACGTTCATTCTTGGATACTCCCACAGCATGTCCAAGATGTCCGCGAGTGTACGCATGCAGTCCGGTACCGGCATTACGAATGGTTTCCTGTCCGATATGAAAAAGTTCCGAACATTTCACCCCCGGTTTGATAGCATCCATCATCGCTTTCACGCCTTTTGCCAGGGTTGAGTAAACTCGGGTCTGCAGTTCATTCGGTTCACCGATAACCATGCTGCGGCCGATATCTGCCATATACCCCTTTAAATTAATGCCGGGATCAAAAAAAATAATATCACCTTTTGCTGCACGATAGGGAGCTGACTGAGCTTTCGGAGCGCAATCTCCGCCAATGGACATGGTACATTTGTTATCCTGATAACCAGCGCTGGGATCTGCACTCGCAAGCTTTAACACCGCCATTTGATATTTCATTCTCACTTCCCCAACAGTCAACCCCAGCAGTTCTTCCTGCGCTACCATCAAAGAAGCCTTTTGCGTCATTTTTGTTGCTTTTCTAATGATATCAATTTCGTTTTGAGTTTTTACCGCCGCAACATCATATAACATTCTGCTGCTATCCACAAAAGTTGCCTGAGGAAGTGCCTCCCGAAAATAGGACATTACGTTTTGGCAAGCATAATCAAATTCAATCCCGATTGTCCCTGTCGCCAAGCCTTTTTCTTTCAGAATTTGACAGGCAGTTTCGGCATTTTTCTTAATATCAAATTGGAAATGTTTTTCTACTCGTTGAAGCTTATTGTCAAGCAGGTCCTGCAGATCAAATATTTCTGTCCAAATTGGGAAAACCCGAACATCCTTTATCCATGAATTTTCTCTAGCCGGAACCTGTTCCCAATTGCTCACAATAATAGCCGGTTCCTTGTTTTCATCACGGGGTATTATGGCAACACCTGCCAATTGCCGACCCGATCCGGGAGTTGACTGCATTCCACCCATATGATACTGAAAACCGGTGGTATAGTAGAAAAATTCAGGTTTCACTACTACGACCGCATCCATGTTGGCTGCACTCATCTTTTCCTTCAGTCTCGGTAAATTAACGTTAGCCATTCTAACATCTCTCCTTTGAGTTTCTTGTATTTATTTTAAATTTGACTTGGCTGGCACAGTTAAACAAAGCATCGGATCATTTCCTGGATATCCTTGAGTTTCTCCAAATTAAGGATCAGATCAATTCCCTTATCTATACTGCTCTGAGATATTGGCTTTATTGAATACGAGACACAATCCCGGAATTTTTCAATAAGAGCTTCCGTAGTAACCGGATTATTATAGTGACCATAAGGAACATCCACTCTGGTAGAATAAGTTTGACCTTCACGCATTAAAATGTCTACTCTGCCGGCAGGAATGCCGCCTGATAAATTTTCATCAAGCTTAACATCATATTCCGGTATAACCTTGTTCGCAACTTCCAAAACTAACTGCTCTTGAAGAAATTCAGGCTGAAAATCTGCAACAATTGCTCTTTTTTTTGCAATAGCCACTGCCACTGCAAAAGGAAGACTCGTATTGGCAAAAAAGCTAGTCTGCGGTCTTCGTCTTTGTTCTAAAGGCTCACAGAGACTTTTGCTAAAATCGTCGCCATAGAAGATCTTTACTGCTGCCACATCAGCTGCATCAATATGATAAGTATGCACAAGTTGCAAAGCAGCATCAATATAGGTATGTGCTCTCCGGCAAGTTGGCCAGGGCTTATAACCAATCATGGAAAGCGTATATTCTTTTCCTAATCCTTCAATTAAATAAGATGGGTCATACCCTCCCTGGAAGTAGTTATTGAAAAAACCAGCCTTACTTTCAAAACAGTCTTTAATTCCGGTAATTCCTCGTTTAGCCATCATGGCAGAAATTACTCCCGCCTTACCGGGAAAGGCATTCGCTAGTACTCCGATGTCCGCACCTTCGCTATAAACCATTTGCAAACTGCCGGCAGCCTGCAGAAAAGCGATACCCAACGCATCACTCATTGCCTCTGCGTCCAGTTGAAGCAGCTTGCCGGCCGCAGCCGTAGAACTGAAGGTACCAAATAACGGTGTAGGATGCCAATCATATTTAAACCCGCGGCTGCTTTTTGTGACAGACAATCCCAGGCGAATAATAAGATCCATTCCCAGCACCATAGCAGTAATAAATTCCTTGCCACTTACCTTGCCAGCCTTTTCTGCTATGGCTAAAGCAGCTGGCAAAGTCACTGCCGTCGGATGAACAAATGCTTCGCCAACCACATCATCATAATCCAGTGTCTTGGTCATAGAACCATTCGCAAAAGCAGCCATCATAGCAGGAACTTTATCACCAAACCCTAAAATACTGCTTTCTCTTTTTCCGCCATCTTCCCTGATCATCGCTACGACTTTCTGACAGCTCTTCGCCACTCCACTGGCACCAACCATAACTCCGATCGTATCTAAAATACTTTTCTTGGCAATATCAACAATATCTTTAGGTAAATCCTCATAGGTTATCGCCGCAAGATGATTGGCTATTTTAATGGCAACGTCTTGTTTTTTCATATTCTCCTCCCATACAAATTTAATCAATGTAGCAATATGAGCATAGTAGCAGCGCAGGCAAGAATGGTACCCGGGGCATTACGTTTGGCAATTTCCAGTGGATTAACGCCGGCTAATCCTGCACAAATCACAGTCACACCGGCTATCGGTGACATGGCTCGTCCAATTGACCCGCCAACGCTTACCATACTCGCCATATCAAGCGGATTTATGCCAAAAGATGCTGCATAAACAGTAACTGCTTTATTAAAAGCGACAGAAGCTCCAGCAGCGGTTCCAGTTAAAACGGCCATAAAAAAGGGTCCAAAAGCTGAAGTGACTTTTGCAATTGCCGGATTAGAAATTAAAAAGGTAGTAAATGCTTTAACTAACCCCGTAGCTTCCATACCTTGAAGAAAAACCAGAGCACAAACAATAATCCCCCATATCTTATTAAAAGCCTCCCCCATGCCTCGCCAAAATTCTTTCGTTATTTGGGCCGGACTGATGCGGGTAACAGCAAAAGCACAAAATACGCCTATGATCATTGCGTGAGATATACCAATTGTTTTAAGAGCGGGTATCTGTGTGCCTAAAAACAAGATGGTCAGAGGAATTAACGGGACCACAGCTTTTAGCAAATTAACCCTGAAATCTTCAGCTACAGTCTGTTGCTTATCTTCAGCGGGCTGATACCCTTTATGTTCTTTCAGCAAAATTGCCATAAGCAATAAACTGGCTGACACAATGAGCGCCGAAACAGCAACGGCTATCGTCTGATTGGTTACAACCGCTACCGATGTAGCTTTCGCTGCTTCTGCCCCTACCACATTTATTGAATATCCCGGATTCATGCAGCTTCCAAACGTTCCGACAGCAACAGCTGAAGCAGCAATTGCCGGATGAACTCCAGCTGCGACAAGAATAGGTATCGCTATTGCCCCAAGAGCTGCTGCAACACCGGCTGCACTGGTAATCGCCATATCCGCAAACATCGTAATAATAACTGCCAGCGGAATAACCAACATCCCCCCTTTACGCAGAGGTCTTGTTGCTAGCTGGATTAGATGCTTATCGCATTCGGTTGCCTTTAAAACCATAGCAAAACCCATAGAGGATATAATTGGTTCTAAAATCACTGTTTGCTTTAATGCATTGGAGAAGGCTTTAAACCCTAGCAGCACATCTCCTGAAACAGCAGTCATCAATAACCCGGAACAGAAAAGAATCATTCTGGTTTCGTATCGTTTAAGCATCAAAATAAAGGTAATAATCGTGATTACGGCACCGATAATGACCAACTTGTCTGAACCTCCTTTTAGAATGCTACCTATAAGTTGTTAACCGCTTTTTCAATCCGCTGCAATGCCTCTGCCAAAGTAACGCGACGGCACCCAATGTTCATACGCATAAAGCCGATACCCGGTTTGCCGAACATTTCACCGTCGTTCATGGCCACTTTCGCTTTTTCCAGCATAAACTTGTTGAGCTCCGGCTGGCTCAGATTCAGTTCACGGCAATCAAGCCACATCAGGTACGTAGCCTCCGGTTTGATAACTTTGATTTTCGGAATGTGTTCTTCAAAGTATGGCAGCATAAATTTAATGTTGCCTTCCAAATACTCGACAACCTGGTCCGCATAATAATCGCATTCGTTGTACGCTACTTCAAAAGGCAGCGTGCCGAATACCGTGCGCCCTTCGCCTTTATTATTGAGTGTGCTGACATGGTATCTTTCTCTTAATGTTTCATTGGGAATAATGACTGCCGCTGTACGGGTGCCGGCAATGTTAAAGGTTTTGCTCGGATTCACGCATACCAGGCAGTTGTTTTTAATTTCTTCCGACAATGTACCAAACGGGGTGTGTTTTTTCCCCCAGTATACGAGATCGGAATGAATTTCGTCGGCTACTACAATAACATGATGTTTTAAGCACAATTCGCCGATTTTCAACAGTTCTTCCCGGCTAAACAGGCGGGTCAGCGGATTATGCGGCGAGCACAATAACATAAGTTTTGTTCTGGGATCCTTCAGTTTATTTTCCAAGTCTTCAAAATTAATTTCGTATCTGCCGTTTTTCAAGATAAGTTCATTTTCGGCTCTAATTCGTCCGTTATTGACAATGCTATGATGGAATGGATGATATACCGGTGTTTGAATCACTACTTTATCACCTGGATTAGTAAATGCACGGATAGAATACACCAGAGCCGGAACTACGGCTGGTGCGAACTCCACCCATTCTTCTTCAATATGCCAGCCGAAGCGCTTTTTCTGCCAATTAACCACTGCCTGATTAAAAGTATTACTGCTAATCGGATACCCATAGCTGCCAAATTGAGCCCGTTTGACCATAGCATCGACAACAGGTTGCGGGCACTTAAAATCCGTTTCGGCAATCCACATGGGAATCACGTCTTCCGGGTAGCTGTTCCACTTTTTGCAATCTGTTCCTCTGCGATCAATCACTTCTTCAAAATCGTGCTTCAACGTTGCATTTTTCATATTGTATCTCCTCCAAATATGTAATATTTTTATATACCCAGCCAGCAGTACAAGCAGCAGCAGTCATAAGCTGTCTTTTCTAATCGCCATACATGACCAGTCCATCTGTGCCACATTCCGGTATGCGATTTTATTCCGGGACGACAATGATTGCTTTGCAATCGGCTCATTTCATGTCTTATACCATCCTCCGTCTAGACTAAAATATTTAGGCTATACTGAGTAAGCCAACAAGGGATGCTAACAATAATGACGAATATTTACAAATATATCCGATATCCAGCACTCTACTTATGCTTGTTGAAGCCCATGTGCAGCTACCGTTTGGTCAGTTTATTAAACTACAAACATGAGGTAATATGTAATGTATAATGTAGATTGGCTTATTTTGAAAACAATATCAGAAGAAAAAAACATTACTAAAGCGGCTGAACGTTTGTATATTACCCAACCTGCAGTTACACGCCGCTTGAAAAATATGGAGAATGAGTTTAAGGCGAACCTTGTCCTAAGAACTCCCGGCGGCATAATACTTACCCCTCAAGGAGAAGAACTGCTGGCTTATGCCAAGAAAACATTGCTAGAATTTAAACATGTTAAGGAACGTATCCAAAGTATGGAGAATAAAGTACAAGGTTCCTTATTTTTAGGTGTCTCTTCCGACTTGTCCCATTATGAACTGCCGGAAATACTAAAAAACTTTCTGCAAATTTATCCTGATGCCGAAGTTTCTCTCAAAACCGGACGCAGCCAAAAAGTACTCCGCATGCTGCAAAAAGATGAAATTAGCTTGGCAATTCTAAACGGCGATCACCACTGGGATGGAGAAAAATGCTTGTTGAGAGAAGATCCTATTTGCCTGGTATCCAGTAAACCCATTACACTCAAAGATTTGCCCTATAGCCCGCGGATTGTAGCTAGTTCATCTATGCAGAGTCAAATAGATGAATGGTGGCACCAAACATTTTATTGTTCACCAGTTGCCACCATGGAAGTTGATAGCATTGATAGCTGCCGCCAAATGGTATTGCACGGTCTTGGCTGGGCCATTCTGCCTTCTATCGGTTTAAAACAGTATGATAAAGTGTTTAGCAAAAATTTGTATTGGGAAGATGGCACACCGCTGGTCCGGCGCACATGGCTGATGTACCGTAGTTCATACCTGCAGTTACCAATTGTTTGCGCCTTTGCAGAGCATGTAAAAAAGCACTTTCAAGCAGCTGTATAAGTAATGAATTCCATCCTCGTCAGTCAATAGCCTGAATTATATGATTTAATTATCAAAATTCGAATTTTCGATTACAGTATATAATAATCGAAACGGAGGGTAAAATAACCATATATTATGTTGTACCATAACTTTTTTGCAGGCTGGTAATTTTACTTAGCACCCACCATAATAGCTGTTCTCTATGACTCACTTTGTCGGCATACCCTGCATTGTTGCGATATTAGTCAGAATCTTGCGTCAAAACCAGCAATGGTTCAGCCGTTGCATCAAACAACAGCATATACTTCTTTTTGCTCTGTCAGGATTCAGGCTTTTTCTTAACCATAATGCTATAATGAATGCAAGTCATCACAATTACATAGATGCAGCAAAGGAGCGTGTTACTATGAAAGACGTCCAGCATTTTACTCCATCATCACCGCCATTGAATGGACCTGCTGTAAAGATGCTCGAAGATGCGCTGGGTAAATCCCCCAGTAAAACGATTTGTCTGGAGATTAATCATGCAGCCTATCAGCTTTCCCGGGAAGGCCGCTGGTTTAAAATTTCTTTGCTGACCAAAAAGCGAACGATAAAGCGGGCTACAATATTTGAAACCATTACGGAAGTTTATAACCAGATCATCCACGGCAATACTTGGCGAATTGCGTCATCCGAGACTGTTTAAGGGAATAGAGTTAAAAAAAAAACGCCTTCCAGGCGTTTTTTAATTTTCCTGTCGGCAGATTTTTAAAAAGCCAGACAAAACCCGGGCCGTCAGACCCCAGATAACATACTGCTCATACTGATAAAACAAGACCTCATAAGTTCGGCGGTGTCGCCATGTGTTGGGATAAGCCGGCAGGAGTGCGTAAGGGAAGCCTGCTACCGGCTTTGTAGCCAGTTCCATCGCAGCTGTCTTGGGACTTGCCGTCAGCAGAAAGGTAAGCGGCACCGTGAAAATCTCGACTACTTCCGCCGAATTAAGCCTCATTTCCGTCCCGCCTTCGATCCAGCCGACAAAAGGCGCAAGTGCCACACCAATAGGGCTAATCATCTCAGGCAGCCCGCCGGCTAATTTGATATGTCCTGCCGCTACCCCTAACTCTTCACTGGTTTCTCTAACTGCCGCGGCAGCCCGCGAAGAATCCCCGGGCTCAACTTTACCGCCGGGAAAACAAATTTCTCCCGGCTGCCAGTGCAGCCGACTGGACCGTACTTCAAATAATACCGCAGGCTCACCGTCTTTTTCCACAATCGGTACTAAAACAGCAGCGGAAAAGTAGCTCCCCTCAACACCGTCTTTAACGGCTTCCCGTGAAGCCAATATCCTGGAGAGCCGATTATAGAAATTGTTCATATTTTTATTCATTCTTCACCTCATCAACATGCCGGTGTACATGCACATGTCCATCCTGTCCATGGATGTGAACATGCTGAGCTGCACCGATTAAGTTAGCAGCCAGCAGCAGCTCCCGGTTTTCCAGAATAGGAATCGGCCGGTCATCGGCTATCAGGCTGTGACCATCGCCCAGCACAACTACCCTGTCGGCTAAATCAGGCACCAGATCCAAATGATGGGTTGCCGCAATAATCGTTTTACCCTGCCGGCTGAGCTGATTCAGCGTACTCCTCATCCAGCTCTGGGTTTTCGGATCAAGTCCGTTGGTCGGTTCGTCTAAAATCAGCACTTCCGGATTTACCGCCAGCACGGCGGCAATCGCCACTTTCTTTTTCTCCCCGCCGCTTAAATGATGGGGCAAACGGTCGGCTAAAGGCCGGATTCCCACAAAATCCAGCAATTCTTCCGCCCGCTGCCGGGCCGCACCATATTCCATCCCCATATTGAGAGGTCCAAACAGAATCTCGTCAAGAACACTGGCACAAAAAATTTGTACATCCGAATTTTGAAATACAAAGCCAACCCGCCGGCGGTAAGCGGCGGCAAACTCTTTATCGGCCATGCTTCGAGCCGTGATTTCCCGGTTAAACGCAATAAAGCGTCCCCGCTGAGGAAAAATCAATCCGGCCAGAATTTTTTGCAAGGTGGATTTACCACAGCCGTTAGGCCCCAGCAGCACCAGTTTCTCCCCGGCAGCAACTGCAAGACTGACGTCCTGCAATGCCGGTTCTTCCGGACGGTAACAATACCCGATATGCTGCAAATTAAAAATTAAGGTTTCCGGCAAAACAGCTTCCTCCCCACACACTAATCGCAACCAAAACCACAATGCTGAGAAAACAAACATCCAATATATCCAACCGCAGCGGTGATGATTGATGATTGACTCCCGTATACCCTCTGGCTTGCATAGCCGCCGTAATCTCCCCGCTATACTGCCACAGCATCCGGAAAAACCCGGCCAAAGCGCCGCCAATCCAGACCAATTTCCCCTGTGGTGTTTCCACAGCCACCAGACGACTTTTCCGGCCCAATATATACTCCGTTAATAACAATAAAAATAAGAACAAATACCGATAGGTAAGGTCCAACACCATGACAAATACCGACGGCAGTCCCAGCCCGCCGATCGCTTTGGTTAACACCGGCCAGCGGGTCGTCTGAACAAGCAAAGTTACCAATCCAAGGGAAGCCGCTGCCCGGAGCAGTATAAAAGCCGCTGACATAAGTCCCTGACGGGTAACTGACAGCTGCTCCGGCAAAAAAAAGGAACCTATATGATAGCCGCCAGTCCCCTGGTAAAATACAACAACCGCATCACCGGGTGTAACCCAGCTCAGAGTTCCCGGCAGAGCAGCAAGTCCGGCAAACAGCAGTGCAGGAATCCACACCCGCTTTATATACTTGTCTATTTCCACTCCGGATAGCACAGCAACACCAGCCAGTAAAAAATGCACAGCCGCCAGAGCCGCCAAACTGGGAGAAAGAGCTACCGCCAAAAGCAGAATACCGGTCCCAATCAACTTAACCCGCGGCTCAACCCGCTGCAGCACACCTGTTCTCGCGGCAATGGCCGACTGATACATATCTTCGGCCATGATCTGCTGAATATCCGCCAGGGTTTTTTCCAAATAACCGGTCCGACGCCACCACCCCGTATGAACGACCGGCAGTTGGCCATATTCTGCTCCACTCAGCCAGCCGGGAAGTTCCCTATTCATATTTCGTTAACCTTTCTTTTCCGGAACAGGCAGCGTTCTCCGTCCTACAACCAGCCGCGTATACACGGTCATCAACAAATAAATCAGCCCGGCACCAATCCCGGCCGATAACAAATAGCCAATTTTGCCGGCAGCTTCTCCCTCACCGATAAACTTTAGGCTGTAATCAGGAAAAACCGCTTTCCACCATGAATCTGCCTGCTCAATTCCCTGAGGAACATAACCAACGACTGCCGTCAAATCATCGGCACCCCATTCCCCCCAGGCAGTTCCCTCCGCCAACATTCCCAACGGTGTCAGCAAAGCTAAAACGATTAATAGTATCCAGCAGCGACGAATCATGATCTATTCCCCCCTACTTTTCATTTCCATTTGGCGCAGCTACTTCCGGCGCGGTTTTCCAGACATACTTTACCACCAATGCAGTAACCGCTGCTTCCACAAATCCGGCTACCAGCAAATGAGCCGTCATCATCGCCGGAATGGCCACACTCAGGCCATAGGGACAGTATAGCGGCGTACCATCAGCAGCAGTAAACAGCAGCGGCTGAATGCCAAATTCTATGGCGGCCGCCAAGGCTGCCAGATTCAGCCCCACATAACCGCCGATACCGGCAGCCACCACCGCTCGCAGAGAACCGCCAGCAGCCCTTCCGGCCGCCAGCCTGTACATATAGTACCCGGTAAAAGGCATAATAACCGCCATATTAAATGCATTCACCCCAAACGCCAGCATGCCCCCGTCGCCGAATACCAACGCCTGAATAAACAGCGCCACGCTAACGGCAACTACAGCCGCCCAAGGGCCGAGAACAATCGCAATAAGCACACTACCCACCGCATGCGCCGTTGTGCCATCAGGAATCGGCACATTAAACATCATAATTAAAAAAGCAAAAACCGCTCCCATAGCCATAAACGGAATCCTGGCCACATCAAGACTTTTTTTGACTACAGCCGATGCCCGGTACCATACCGGAAGCATAACAGCGCCTAAAGTCAAACAAGTAGACGGACTCAAATACCCATCAGGAATATGCACAAAAAAACCTCCTAAAAATAAAATCCACAAATTAGGGACTCCGGAATATTCCGATTCCGTTCCGGCCTTCGTGGACCCTTCATGGGCAATTATCCGCATAATAAGAAAAGACTTGGCTTATGCCAAGTCCGTTAGGACGCCGGCAGAAGGCTTAGTCGTTCTTACTTATAATCAGAAAGTCGATATACTTTCTGATTATGGGATAAAATCTCTTCATGAGATCGTTACTTTAAATTATACTATACCCCTACTAGGGAAACAAGTCTTGCATATAAACACAACGCATAGCTCATAGCAAAAAGCACTCATTTTCATGAGTGCTTTTTGCTTCAACCAGCAGCTATCTATCCTCCCAGGCCGTTTCCAGCCAAGTACTTTCGACGTTTATGGGCTTAACTACTGTGTTCGGT